>JAKAJX010000075.1 GCA_021824855.1 Bacteroidota bacterium
GGAATTTGAAAAAGGTGCTTCATTAATTGCGGCACCCGGTTTAAATGTAATGTATGGAGATAATAAAGGAAATGTTGGTTGGTGGGCTACCGGTAAATTATACAAAATTAAAAGTAATGCCAATAGAAGCTTAGTGTTAGATGGTGCGAGTGGCAATGATGATATTTCCGAATTTCTCAACTTTTCTCAAAATCCTTCTGCTGTTAATCCTACATGGAATTATGTATATTCTGCCAATAATCAGCCCGATTCTATTGTAGGAATTTTATATCCGGGATATTATGTTCCGGCAGATAGGGCAGAAAGAATTACTGAATTATTAAATGCCAGAAATAATTGGGATAAACAAGCTGTTAGTGAAATGATTACAGATATTGTTTCTGTATCGGCAATTAAAAACATTAAAATATTAGAAAATGCTATTGATTCAACCAGGCTTTCATCTAACGAAAAAAACGCCTTGAATATTCTAAAAACATGGGATGGTGCTGCTGGTTTGCAATCTGTAGCTCCAACTATTTACAACAAATTTATTTATCAGTATTTGTACAACACTTTTGAAGATGAATTGGGTGAAACAAATTTTAATAGACTTTTACTAACTCATTTACTTAAAAGAGCTATTTCATTTCAAATTAGTAATGAGCAATCAATTTGGTGGGATAATGTAACAACTGCTAATATAAAAGAAACCAGAGCCGATATTTTAACCCAATCTTTTAAAGAAACTATTTCATTTTTAGAGAAAAAATCGGGGAATGATATGTCAAAATGGACATGGAATAAAGTGAGTACTGTAGAATATCCTCATCCTTTAGGTAAAGTAGCAGCTTTGCGTAAATATTTTAATGTTGGTCCGTTTGAAGCTCGCGGAAGTAATGAAGTAATTAATAATATGATAAGCGATTTTACAGGTAAAGGAGAATATTTGGTAAAAGCTGGTCCTTCTACAAGAAGAGTAATTGATTTTTCGGATGTAGAAAATAGTTGGAGTATTTTGCCTACCGGTCAATCGGGTAATCCGTTCAGCAAACATTACAAAGATCAAGCTGAAATGTATATGAAAGGTGAATTCAGAAAGATGAAATTAAACAAAGATGAAATTATTAAAACATCCACCAAATTACTATTTGAAAAAGCTGATTAAGTTGAAGTGATTCAATGATACGTGTAGAAGCAATTTTTATAATTAGCTTCTACACTTTATTCAATAATATTCTAAAGGTTGTTCCTTTATTTAATTCGCTATAATGCACCATTAATTTTCCATGATGGTATTGCTCAACAATTCTTTTACTGAGTGTTAATCCTAATCCCCAACCTCTTCTTTTAGTGCTAAAACCCGGTTTAAATATTTTTTCAAAATTTTGTTTACTAATTCCTTTGCCTGTATCGGTTATATCAATTATAACAGCATTGTTATCGTCTTTTATTTCAATAATTATTTTGCCAATTCCTTCCATTGCATCTAATGCATTTTTTAAAATATTTTCCAGCACCCAATCAAATAATTGCGGAGAAATAAATATCTGTATGTTTTTCTGATTACTTTTTATCTCAAATTCAACATTCATGCCGGCTCGTTTCTTCATATAATCAACCATGTATTCAACCTGATTCAAAAGATTTTTTTCTTCTAATTGTGGCGTACTTCCAATTTTACCAAATCTATCAGATATCAGTAATAGCCGTTGTACGTCTTTTTCAAGTTCGCTAATAATTTTTTTATTATCGGTAGTATCTTCTTTCAGCACTTCTATCCAACCTTGTAAGCTTGTTACCGGTGTACCCAGCTGATGTGCTGTTTCTTTTGCAAGACCTGCCCATAATTGATTTTGTGTGCTTTTATTATGAATTTGTAAACTTGCAACAATATAAAAAACAAATAATGCAATAATTAGTAATTGAATGAATGGATAATATTTTAGTTGCTTTGATAATGCACTCTCCCCGTAATAATATTTATTGGCAACATACGGTGTTTGAGAAATTACTGTAACAATAGGTTTGTTTTGTTCTTTTAATTGAAATAATTTTTTTTGTAAATAATCTTTATCATTTTTAATAAGATTACTATCAAGATTTAAATAATTGCCGGTAATACTATCATTTTCGTTGGTTTCTATAATAGGAATATCATGATTCTCGGAAGATATTTTTATGGCTAAATTTAGTGAACTGCTATCGGATGATTTAAGGATGGTTCTTTGTGCTTCAATCCAACTTTCCACTTTAAAACGTTCTTCTTTTGCAATTTTTTTCGATAAATAATTCGAATAAAAAATAGTTCCGCTTACAATGCAAATTGCTATAAATGCTATTATTGTTCTTCCATTTATCCAATAGTTATTCATATACTAAAGATAATATTCGCCGGTTAAAAATAAACAAAGGCAGCCTGTAAAGACTGCCTCTATTTTATTCGTTATAAAAATTGGTGCTGTTAATTATAAACCCAAGAAACCACTTTTTTTCAAATTTTTTACACCTTCACCAATCTTAAATCCATGATTATAAATTTCTATTTTATAATCTCCGGTTTCAAATTTTCCATCTGGTTTCCATGTAAAACTTAATGGTAAAGATTTTCCTTGTTCATAATTTACTTCCACTTTGCTGGTGAACGATTTGCTGCTGCCATCTCTTAAAGTAAATGAACCTTCTGAACCGGAAACCGAACCATTAGGATTATACACCACCACATAAATTGTTTTTTTACCGCTTGGTGTAACTCTGTTTTCATCCAAACTTCCGGAAATTACAAACATATCTGCACGCTTTACATTAGAAGTTACTTTTTCTTTTCCATTTTTTTTCATTTCAACGGCTGCTATTGTAATGTTCGATGCATGTAAGGTAGAAGCTACATCTACTTTATCTGAAAGATTTTTATTTTCAGTTTGTGATGCAGATAAATTTTCTTGTAAGCCTTGTTTTTCTGTAGTAAGCTGCTGATTGGTATTAGTTAATTGCTGATTTTCTCCTTTTAATTTAGTTATTTCAGTAAATAGCTCATCAATTTTTCCATTTAACTGTGCAATCATTTCCTGAGCTTGTTTTAATTCGCTATCACTTGCATTTTTCTTGGTAAGAATATTTCTGATATTCGATTTCAGTTTTATTATTTGACTATTTTTTTCGGCTAAAGCTCCCTGTAATTGCACATTATTTCCGGTAATAGAATCTACTCTTGCAGATGCAGCATTAAATAATGCTTGTAAAGAATCTTTTGCATTGCTTACATTTACATACTGAATTTCTTTTTGAGTAATTACCTCTTTAGTTTTGTTTTTGTCGTAAATAATATAACCCCATGTTAAAATAAGTAAGCCAATTAAAAGGCCATACCAAATTTTGCGGTTGTCTTTTTGTTGCGGAGTAGTAGAATCGTAGTTCATGTTTTTAATTTTATAAAATGAGTAAAAATTGAATCAATGTTGAAAGATTTATTATTAATTGATATTGAAACTGTTCCTCAGAGTAGCGATTTTTCTTTACTATCAACTGAGTGGCAAGAATTATTTGCCGACAAAGTTTCCAAAACCGTGCCAGAATTAATTTCTTTGGAAGAAAATTATCGAAAGCGTGGAGGAATATTAGCAGAATTTGGAAAAATTATTTGCATTAGCACCGCTTTTTTTTATGAAAATGAGCAGAAAGAACTGGCATTGCGCATTAAAAGTGTATATGGCGATGATGAAAAACAATTGCTGCAAAATTTTATAGAGCTTTGTAATAAAGTATATGCTGTAAATAAAAACTTTCTGTTTGGAGGGCATAATATTAGAGAGTTTGATATTCCGTATATCTGTCGCAGAGTATTAATTAATAACCTATCACTGCCTTATTATTTGCAATTGCATGATAAAAAACCTTGGGATGTAAAAATGTTTGATACTTTGAATTGGTGGAAGTTTGGAGATGCAAAAAATTATATTTCCTTACACTTATTAGCTTCTGTTTTAGGCATTCCAACTTCTAAAACCGATATGGATGGAAGCAAAGTGCAAGATGTATATTATAAAGAAAAGAATTTGAAACGAATTGTAGAATATTGCCAACAAGATGTAATAGTTTCCGCCAATGTAATTCTTCGGTTTAAAAACGAAAGTTTATTAACGCCTTCCCGGATAAGTATTGTATCTGGATAATATTTTAATAACGCATTTCGTTATTGTTGAATCCATACGGATATTTGCAGTAATGAGCGTTGAAAAAATTCTATCCGATTTTAATAAAAAATCCTTCCAACCGGTTTATTGGTTAGAGGGAGAAGAGCCTTTTTTTATAGATGTTATTGTAAATTATGCCGAGCATAAAATATTAAGTATTGCAGAGGCCGAATTTAATCTTACTGTTTTTTATGGCAAAGATGCAGATTGGGTATCGGTGGTAAATGCTTGTCGGAGGTATCCTATGTTTGCCGAAAGACAAGTTGTTATTTTAAAAGAAGCCCAGCAAATGCGTGATATTGAAAAATTAGAATCTTATATTAATAATCCACTAAACTCAACTGTTTTTATAATAAGCCACAAAGATAAAAAGATAGATGGGAGAAGTGTTTTTGGTAAGATGCTAAAACAAAAAACAGAATTTTTTTCAACTAAAAAATTATACGATAATCAACTGCCTGAGTGGGCTACCCAAGAAATTCATAGGCGTAAACTTACTATTAGCGAACGTGCTTTAACTATTTTAGTAGATCATATTGGGAATGATTTAAGTCGTATTCAAAACGAAATAGAAAAATTAGCTGTCAATCTTGGTAATCGAAAAAATATTACCGAAGATGATATTGAAAATTATATTGGTGTAAGTAAAGAGTTTAATGTATTTGAAATGCAGGATGCAATTGCCAAAAAAAACTTCTCAAAAGCAATTAGAATAATTCAATATTTCGAAGCCAATCCTAAAGCTGTTACTATTCATATGTTATTGCCAACTTTATACAATTTTTTTAGTAAGGTGTTTATGGTATTTGGAATAAATAGTAGCGATGAAAAAACAATTGCAGCATCCTTAGGCATCAATGCTTATTTCATTAAAGATTATATTCAGGCTGCACGAAATTATAGTTATGCAGGTGTAGAAAATATTTTGTTATTACTTCACGAATATAATCTTCGAAGTATTGGCATTCGCGATCAGGGAACTTCTGATGCAGGTTTACTAAAAGAAATGGTGGTAAAAATGATTTATTAAACAAAGAATTATTGCTGTATAAAATTTCTCAATACGGCAATAAATTTGGTAACCTTACCGTTTGCATCTGTTACTTCATAAACCGAAAATACAATATAATTGGCTATTCTTTTATAATTATATTTTGCATCTAACTCCTGAATAGTTATTCCACTTCGTTTGCTTAAATAATCTCTAAAGTTGGTTTTGGTGGGGTTAAATACTATTAATGAAAATAAAATAATAGCTACAATAATGTATCTGGTTTTTTTATCGGGCATATAACAAGATATTGGTTAAATAAACAACATAATCTTACTGATTAAAGCTAAGAAATTTTATATAATTATACATGGCAGGCAATTAAATAGCTAATATTTTTTGAGCAATAAATTTATCTTTCGAAAGTTGTTGTTTCAGTTCATCTAAGTTTAAAAATTTTATTTCACCGCGTATATATTGTTTAATATTTACCTGAATGATGTTGCCATAAATAGTTTCATTAAAATCAAAAATATTTACTTCAATCATTCTTTTTTTGCCATCTACGGTTGGTCTAATACCAATATTCATCATTCCTTTATAGATATTAATTTCGGATTTTGTATTTTTTATTTCAACGGTTACTGCATAAACACCGTTTCCCGGAATTAATTTATCCTCGCTTTCAATATGTAAATTTGCGGTAGGATAGCCAATAGTTCTGCCTAATTTATTTCCTTCAATTACAAGTCCTTCAAAAAAATATTCATATCCTAACAATTTATTTGCTTCGGTAATATTGCTATCTAATAAAAATTTTCGAATATTGGTTGAACTTATTTTGGCTTCGTTTACAATATGTTCCGGTATTTCTTTTACCATAAAATTTAATTCTTTGCCTTTAGCTTCTAATAATGTATAGTTGCCCAATCTGTCTTTTCCAAATCGGTGATCATATCCTACAATAACGATTTTGGGTTGAAAGTATTTGTATAAAAAATCCTCAATATATTGTTCAGGTGTTTGGTTGGCAAATTGATGATTGAAAGGAACAATTACTAAATGGTTAATGCCTGCATTTTTTAGCAAATGCTTTTTTTCTTTATATGTGGTAAGTAGCTTTATTTCGCCGGGGATAGAAGAAACTATTTTTCTGGGATGCGGGTGAAACGTAATGATAACCGTTTCTCCATTCACTTTTTCTGCTTCCGATTTTAATTGTTTTACAATTTCTTGATGACCTAAATGAACACCATCGAAGCTGCCAATGGTAATTACCGCATTTTTAAACTTTGGAAGGGTAGATAAATCTTTATAGCATTTCATAATTTCTCCACAAATTTAGGTAAATGTAAAAACAGAAAAACAAATGCTTACGCTTAATTACCTTTGTATAAAATGGATAGTTAGTAAAGGCCAATTTTGTTGCATTCATTTATAACTTATAATTTATATTCATGTCATTATATGCTCAACGCGGTGTTTCGGCACAAAAAGAAGAAGTTCATGCAGCTATAAAAAATTTACATCCCGGAATTTATGCTCATTCATTCTGTAAAATATATCCCGATTATTTGGTTGGTGATGAACATTTTGTAAATATTAGTCATGCCGATGGAGCAGGTACCAAAAGTATTTTGGCTTATTTATATTGGAAAGAAACAGGCGATATTTCCATTTGGAAAGGCATTGCTCAAGATGCAATTGCTATGAATTTGGATGATTTACTTTGTGTGGGCGTTTATGATAATTTATTATTTTCTTCAACTATTGATAGAAATAAAAAATTAATATCCGGCGAAGTTATTAAAGCAATTATTGATGGATCGCAAACATTTTTTAATCAATTAAAAGATTTTGGCATTAATATTCATTATTTAGGTGGCGAAACTGCCGATGTTGGTGATGTAGTACGAACAATTGCTGTAAATGGAACTATTACTGCTCGTTGGAAAAAAAATAAATTAATTACGAACGATAAAATTGCAGCCGGAAATGTGATTGTAGGATTTAGCAGCAGTGGGCAAGCTACTTATGAAACAGCTTATAATAGTGGATTAGGAAGTAACGGATTAACCAGTGCCAGACACGATGTGTTGAGTAAATATTATGCGGAAAAATATCCTGAAACTTTTGAAACATCTTTAAGTAGTGAAGTGGTATATATTGGAAAAAATAAAGTGGAAGATAAATTGCCTATAGGCGATGCATTTATATCAATTGGTGAACTTTTATTATCGCCCACCAGAACCTATGCACCTTTGCTAAAAATATTGTTAGAAGAACATTTTTACGATATTAATGGAATAATACATTGTAGCGGAGGCGGACAAACAAAATGCATGAAATATTTACCTCGTCCATTAAAAATTATTAAGAACAATTTATTTGATATTCCTCCTATTTTTCAATTGATACAAGAAAATTCAAAAGCAGATTATAAAGAAATGTATCAAGTATTTAATATGGGACATAGGTTAGAAATTTTTACCGACGAGAAAACGGCATTTTCCATGATAAATATTGCCCAACAATTTAATATTGAAGCAAAAATTATTGGAATTGTAGAACCTTCAGAAAAAAACGAATTAATATTGCAAGGAAGTTTTGGTGAAATTCAATATTAATTATACTTCTACCATCGATTCTTTTATTATTTCTAATAATTTTGTGTGATGCCTTTCTATAATACTATTAATAATTATTATGTCCGAATCATTAGTATCATTAAATAACGTTAGCATTTATCAGGGTAATAGTCTTATTCTCGAAAATGTAAATTTTTCTGTAAATAAAGCTGAATTTGTTTATTTGGTTGGAAAAACCGGAACCGGTAAAAGTAGTTTATTAAAAACATTATATGGCGAACTTCCATTGCAAAAGGGAACCGGAACAGTTGTTGGATTTGATTTAAAACAAATGGATTGGAAAAAAGTACCTTATTTAAGAAGAAATTTAGGTGTGGTTTTTCAGGATTTTCAATTATTAACCGATAGAAATGTTCATGAAAATTTACGATTTGTATTGCGTGCAACCGGATGGAAAGATGAAAAATTAATGGAAGAAAAAATAAATGATGTATTGGATAAAGTTGGTTTGAAAAGTAAAGGATTTAAAATGCCTTTTGAGATGAGTGGCGGAGAGCAACAACGTATTGATATTGCCAGAGCATTGCTAAATTCTCCTAAGCTAATATTAGCCGATGAACCAACAGGAAATTTAGATCCGGAAACAAGTGATGAAATTATGCAATTGCTTTTCCAAATAAGTAGAGATTATCAAACATCAATTATTATGGCAACTCACGATTTTATTGTTATCAATCGTTATCCTTCTCGCATGCTTAAAACCGAGAGGGGAAGAGTGATTGATAGTGCTGCCCCTGTTACTGATTAATAGTTGTATAAGAATTTTTTACTGTTATGTTTTAATGAAGATGCAAATACGAAAAGCTACCCTCAACGATAATCTATTACTAACCGAATTAAGTCGCACAACATTTTACGATACTTATCATGCGTATAATACGGTTGAAGATATGAAAGAGTACATGGAGGAATACTTGTCGGTAGAAAGAATTAGCAGCGAAATAAGTACTGAGTTTAATTTATTTTACATAGCCGAAAATGAGGGAGTGCCAATAGGATATATTAAATTACGCAAAAGCCAACCTCCTGAAGAAATCATGCATTTACCTTCTATTGAAATAGCTCGATTATATGCAATAAAGAGGTATCATGGAAAAGGAATAGGAAAATCATTAATTCAATATGCTTTTACTAAAAGTATAGAACAGCAAATTGAAGTAATGTGGTTAGGTGTTTGGCAAAAAAATGAAACAGCTATTTCTTTTTATAAAAATTTCGGATTTGAAATTCTAAAACCTGCTCAGTTTGTTTTAGGAAAAGATATACAAGACGATTGGATTATGGTAAAACATTTTATTGTTTAGATACTATTTTTTTTATGGGTAAAACAATCCAAGTGTAAAATTTGCATCCTACACAATAGCCAATAAATGCCTCTAATAAAGCACAGATAATTAATACAACACCAAATATCCACGCAATGGTATTCCATTGCAATAGCATGGTAACTGTAATTGTAACGGAAAATATTAATCCTACTAATGCTGCAAATTTTTTGGGTGCTGCATCAATAGGTTTAGGAGTAATATTCAGTGTGCTAACAATTTTTAAAGAGAGGTATTTTAAAATGCTAAAATTTCCATCTGTGAAACTTCTAATATAAAAGTCTAAAATTAATAATAAGCCTATCCATTTTGCACCGGTAAGCAATAGCAACATGCTTAATAGAAATACAAAACTGGCAATTACTCTAACTACTGATTCGTTTACTCTCTCTTGCGAAATAGGACAAACAATTGTTTTTTCCATGTATAATATTTGCTGCAAAGTAACAGAAAAAATATATTCTATACAAAAAAGGTAGACTTTTAATTTAAAATGATATAATTATGACATTGGTTGTTTAATTCTAAATAGTATTGCTGATGCCTACTCTGGTTTTTAGATAATTATTTTCAGTTACTTCTTTCAGTATAAAAGAAGCCAAGTTGCCGGCAAAAACTTTGTAATAATTGGGTGTAGGAGGATAATTAGCGGCAGTAATATATTTTTCATTGGCATCTTCATCAACTATATCCGGTGCACAAACAAATGTCCAATTTAAAGAAGATTGGTTTAAATATTCAAATGCTTTTTTATGTTCTAATCCAACCGGCAAATACATAGCAGGATAGTTAGGTGTATCCATAATCATGGTGGTATCATTGGCATTTAACACGCCCAAACCTCCAACAGCTATTATTCTTTTAACGCCGGCTTTTTCCATTTGTGTTATAATATTTTTAATTCCTAAGCTTCTTGCTTTATCATTTCCATCAAAACTACCGCCCAATGCAGATATTACCGCATCACTTTTTTTTATGGCATTATACACTTCTTGCTCATCAAAAATATATCCTTTCATAGTAACAAGACTACTGGTAAGCGTATCTTTATAGGGCAATGCTTCAATATTTCTTCCGAAGGCTTTTACAATAAAATTTTTTGCTAATGCTTGACTTACAATATGTTTTCCAACCTGTCCTGTAGCTCCAAAAACTGTAATAATCATAATAAAAATGTATTTCTAGTAATTTACTGAAAATAAAGATAATAAATACTGATTTTTTTCATTTTTAATAAGTAGGGTATAATAGACATTTACATAAAGATGATGCAGTAACAGTTTTATAGCATATCCCTGTCGGGAATTATTTTTTAAAAGGGTGTGAGATTATTCACTCAAAAATATGTTATAGCATAAACTGCGAAATAGTAAAGCATTTGTTTCAGAAATAGATGCTTTACTTTTAATAAGATGAGGTGGTGGTATAGGGTAGAATATCCTCAATTGCAATAGCATTATGGCTTTCGTCATAAATGCAATTCCCATTTTTTATCACTAATATTTGTGGCGATTCGTGAAATACGTTAAAGTCTTCGGCAATTGTATTCGAAATTATTCTGTAGGCAATTAAATCTAAATAATAAAAATCTGCATCAGTAGTATTTTCCCATTTTTCGAGTCTATTTAAAACCATTGCACTAATACTGCATCTTGTGCTGTGTTTAAATATTATTTGAGGTTTTTCGAACGACTTAGATTTAATTTCTTCTAGTTGGTTAATTGCAGTTAATGATATCCAATTCATACTAAAATAATTACCGCGGTTTTAAGGTTTAAAAAAGTTCTTATTGGTTGTAGGGCAACCTCTGCCTCTTGTAGGTGCACACGCACTTATAGCTAAAGAAATTGTAGCTACAAGTATAAATAATGTAATAATTTTTTTCATAGCTATTAATATTAATAATAGAATGTATTTTGCGTTATTCTTGTACAAATATAAGCTTCAATGGCATTTCTTGCTTATAAATTATATTTTGTACTAATTTATCATCTTTTTATTAAATTATGAGAATTCATTTTATTTCAATTGGAGGTAGTGTAATGCATCAGTTAGCCATTGCATTAAAACGAAAAGGATATATAGTGAGTGGAACTGATGATGAAATTTTTGAACCGGCTTTTTCTAATTTACAAAAAGAAGGATTGTTGCCCGAAAAAATTGGATGGCAGCCCAGCCTAATAACAACCAATATTGATGCAATTATTTTAGGAATGCATGCTAAAATTGATAATCCTGAATTAATAAGAGCAAAAGAATTACAATTAAAAATTTATTCCTTTCCCGAATATATTTACGAAGAGAGTAAGAACAAAAAAAGAATTGTGGTAGGAGGTAGCCATGGTAAAACTACTACCACTGCCATGCTGATGCATGTTTTACAACAAATGAATACTTCATTCGATTATTTAGTAGGAGCAAATCTTGCGGGCTTTAATCAATCGGTAAATATTACGGATGCACCACTAATAGTTTGCGAAGGCGATGAATATCCGGCAAGTATTATTGAAAAAAGACCAAAATTTCATTTTCTGTTTCCGCATATAGCCATTATTACAGGTATTGCATGGGATCATATTAATGTATTTCCAACATTCGAAATTTATTTGCAACAGTTTATTCTTTTCATCAATAAAATAGAAAAAGATGGTATTTTAATTTATAATGAAACGGATATTGTTTTGAAAGAATTGGTGGAAAAAAATAAGCGAAACGATATCCGATATCAGCCCTATCAAATTCCCGAATATCAAATTCTTAATCATCAAACCATCATA
>JAKAJX010000028.1 GCA_021824855.1 Bacteroidota bacterium
TAAATGCATTTATGCTGAATGGATTTTTAAAAGCCGGTGGGTTTGAATTATTCAGCACTTATGAAACAGCATCCGGAAGAAATGCTTTTGAAACTTCAACAAGAAATATTAACCAATTTGCTGTGGATGGCGTATATAGATTTGGAAAAACTGAAAACCTTTTTGTAGGTATGCGTTACAATACATTAACCGGTAGATTGGCCGATAACAGATTTGGAACAGGAGCAGGATCAATAACTTATACCGGAGATATTACTATTAATCGTTTTGCAATTTCCGGTGGATGGTTTTTAACTAAAAATGTGTTACTAAAAACCGAATATGTTAATCAATCTTATCAAAATTTCCCGGTTGCCGATTTTCGTGCCGGTGGCAAATTTAATGGATATGTAATTGAAGCCGTAGTAGGATTTTAGTTATCTAATCTGGTTCTTCTTTTTGCGTTTTTTTGAGGTCAGGATGTTATCTTACATCCTGACTTTTTTTAAGAAAGTGTTTATATCTGATAATGAAACCTAACCATAAAAAATATAAAAACTATTTAATTTTTGTGTTGGTATTAATGATGCTAACAACAGAAAAAAATTTCTCTCAAACAGTCAATTGGGCATTAATGAAAGAGGGAATTGTAAGGGTTGATGGAATAACTAATATTAATTCATTCTCTTGCGAAGTGGCTAATTGTTTTAATGCAGATACGGTTGCTTTTGTGAAAAATGTTTCTCCCAAAATGGCTATCACTATGAAAGGGAGCATTGTTGTGCATCTTTTAAATTTTAATTGTCATAACTCACTTATGACAAAAGATTTGAGAAAAACATTAAAGGTTAATGATTTTCCTTTTATGAAAATAAATTTCAAATCAATTAATAAATATCCCGAAATGCTAAATATGGTTAACGATTATTTTGGTACAGTTGATATTGAATTATCAGGGGTTACTAAAACTTTTGACGTTAGATACAGAATATTAATTGATAATAAAAAACTAATGCATATTGAAGGAAGTAGAGTAATAAAATTTTCCGAATTTAACCTTATACCACCTCAAAAGTTAGGTGGTATGATTCGCACTAAAGATGAATTAGATGTTAGCTTTTTTTTCAACTTGCAATCGCTGAATAACTAATAATTAAGGATAAAATTTGGCAAACAATACTCCGGCAATTACTGCTTGCATAAATCCATAAGTAAACCAACTTGCTACCATTTCAAAACTAATATCTAACGAGCTAAAAGTAATCCACATTACCGGTAATAATGCAATAACTGCATAAATTAAACCAAATGAAATTCCACGTATTAATATATTTCCTTTCAGTTGTGATTTTAAAATTGCCCACGACCATGATAATGCTTGGCTAATTACAAAAGCATGCGAATAAAACAGTGCATCTCTATTCCCATTTGAATTAAATAAAGGGTTGTTGTATTGTGTAAATATTTCTGGAATAAGTTGAATAGATAAATACAATCCTCCATAACTCATTAAGGATAAAACAATGCCTATAACAAATCCTGCAACTATAATTTTTGATACATTTAATTGGTTTTTCATCTTAAAAAAATTTTGATAAACCAAAACAAGTAAACCCATTTAAAGGTAGTTAATTTTTATGTTTAGTTTTAATTATTGCAGGTTGTAATCTGTAGCAATAATAAAAATTTGCAAGTAAAACAGATAGCATTTACTTTTGCAACACAATTATGAAAAATAATAGGCATATACATCATCACCATTCCTTGCTGCAGAAGTAAGCGTAGATGTTTATGTTGTGTAATAAAACATTAAAAGGCTTACTATATAGTGAGCCTTTTTTATTTTTAACTTCCGAATTAACTGATCGGATTAAATTAAAAAGGTAAATGAACAATTTTATTTCAAATTCAACTTTTGCAACCGGAAGCAAACTAAAAGTAGCTATTCAAAAAAGTGGAAGATTATCGGAGGAGTCTCTTAAGCTCTTAAAAGATTGTGGAATAGATTTGAGAAATGTAAAAGACAGACTAAAAACCGAATCGGACAATTTTCCGTTAGAAGTATTTTTTTTACGCGATGATGATATTCCGCAATATGTAGAAGATGGTGTTGCCGATGTTGGTTTTGTAGGAGAAAATGTGGTGTATGAAAAAAATAAAAAAGTTACAGTAGTTGAAAAATTAGGTTTTGGAAAATGCAGATTGAGTGTTGCCGTAAAGAAGGGCGATGACTATACCGATATTTTTTCTTTAAATGGAAAACGTATTGCTACTTCTTATCCTGTATTGGTAAAGAATTTTTTAGATAAAAATAATGTGAATGCAGAAATTCATGAAATAAGCGGTAGTGTAGAAATTGCACCGGGTATTGGTTTAGCCGATGCAGTGTGCGATTTGGTAAGTAGTGGATCAACTTTATTTATGAATGGATTGAAAGAGGTTGAAATTATTTTACAATCTCAGGCAGTGTTAATTAAAAATAATCACCTTAATCCCGAGTTGCAAGCATTGCTTAATAAAATTGTTTTTAGAATTGAATCGGTGAAAAGAGCAAAAAATAATAAATACATTTTGCTTAATGCTCCAAATGAAAAGCTTAGCGAAATTATTTCTTTATTGCCCGGTATGAAAAGTCCAACTGTATTGCCATTAGCAACTGAAGGATGGAGTAGTGTACATAGTGTATTAAGTGAAAAAGAGTTTTGGGATATTATAGAGCAACTTAAAAATGCAGGTGCACAAGGCATTTTAGTAGTGCCAATTGAAAAAATGATTTTATAGCTGATAAAAATTTTGCAATGAAAATATTTGTAGAACCTAAAAAAAATATTTGGGCCGATATTATTCAACGACCAACTTTTGATATTGATACTTTGCAAACGAGAGTAAAAGAAATTTTGAATGATGTAAAGGAGAATGGAGACGCAGCTATTAGAGAATATACACTTCAATTCGAAAAAGTTGATTTGCCTAATTTCTGGTTTAATGAAGAGGAAGAATTATATAATGCACAAGCTTTAATTTCAGATGAACTAAAAACAGCAATTCAAACTGCTGCTGCGAATATCGAAAAATTTCATAGCAAACAATTAGTATCTCCCGAAATTATAGAAACAATGCCCGGTATTACCTGTTGGCGTAAAAGTATTCCAGTAGATACAGTGGGTATTTATATTCCTGGCGGAACAGCTCCTTTATTTTCTACCGTACTTATGTTGGCTATTCCTGCTAAATTAGCCGGCTGTAAAAAAATTGTATTGTGTTCTCCTCCCGATTTATTTGGAAAATTACATCCTGCTATTGTTTATGCAGCCAAATTTTGCGGTGTTACACATATTTATAAAGTAGGCGGCGTACAGGCTATTGCTGCAATGGCTTATGGCACCAATACGGTTCCTAAAGTAGATAAAATATTTGGTCCGGGTAATCAATATGTAACTATGGCAAAACAATTAATACAACAAGATGGTGTTGCTATTGATATGCCTGCAGGTCCAAGTGAAGTTTGTGTAATGGCCGATGAAACAGCGAATGCCGCTTTTGTTGCAGCCGATTTATTATCGCAAGCAGAACATGGAGTTGATAGTCAAGTATTATTGGTTACCAACTCACATGATTTGATAGATGAAATAAATGAAATGCTGTTAGAACAATTAGAAGAGCTGCCACGAAAAAACATAGCAGAAAAAGCTTTAAAAAACAGTAAAGCTGTTGTATTTAAAAACAGAGAAAATGCCATTGAATTAATTAATGAATATGCTGCTGAACATTTAATTATTTCGTGTAAATATGCTGAGGATATTGCAGAAAAGATTCGAAATGCCGGTTCTGTTTTTTTGGGAAATTATTCTCCCGAAAGCGTAGGCGATTATGCCAGTGGAACCAATCATACTTTACCTACCAATGGTTTTGCAAAAGCATATAGCGGTGTTAGTATGGATAGTTTTGTAAAAAAGATAACCTATCAAAAGCTTACTGAGCAAGGTTTGCAGCTGATTGGCACAACGGTGGAGGTAATGGCAGAGGCCGAAGGGTTGTTGGCTCATAAAAATGCAGTTACTATTCGGTTACAAGAAATTGCCATGAAGCCCGAACGGCTATAAATCAATTGCACTATTAAGCCGAATTGAAATTGCATCTGATAAATGAATTTTAAAACTCGATAAAAAATTATGTTCGATTTAAATAAATTGGTTAGAGAAAATGTTAAAAAACTTACGCCCTATTCATCTGCTCGTGATGAGTTTACGGGCGAAGCAAAAGTGTTTTTAGATGCTAATGAAAATAGTTTAGGATCGCCATTGCCCAAATGGTATAATCGTTATCCCGATCCTCATCAGCAAAAATTAAAAGAAGCTATAGGCGATATAAAAGGTATCATGCCTCAACATATTTTTTTGGGTAATGGCAGCGATGAATGTATTGATATACTATATCGTTGTTTTTGCGAACCTCAAAAAGACAATATTATTATTTGTCCGCCAACTTATGGCATGTACGAGGTAAGTGCTAATATTAATGCTATAGAAATCAGAAAAGCTCCTCTACTCGAAAATTTTCAATTAGATATCATTCATTTAGAAAATTTAGTAGATGAGAATACAAAATTAATCTGGATTTGCTCTCCCAATAATCCAACATCTAATTCTATTAACAGAGAAGATATTTTAACCGTACTCAATAATTTTAATGGCATTGTTGTAATTGATGAAGCGTATATCAATTTCGCTAAACAAAAAACATTTATACAAGATTTAATCGATTATCCTAATCTGATAATTCTGCAAACATTTAGTAAAGCTTGGGGTTTGGCGGCATTGCGGTTGGGAATGGCATTTGCATCTGCCGAAATTATTGCAATAATGAGTAAGGTAAAACCACCGTATAATATCAATCAAGTAACACAAGAATTGGCATTGAAGTCGTTAGAAAATGTAGAACAAGTGAATGATATGATTACAGAATTGGTAAATATGCGAGAAGCCTTACGTGAAGTGCTTATGCAAATTGCAATAGTTGAAAATGTATTCGAGTCGGATGCTAATTTTTTATTGGTAAAAATAAGAGAAGCTAAAAAAGTATATGCATTTTTGGCATCAAATGGTATAGTAGTCCGCGATAGAAGTAATGTGCAATTGTGTGATAATTGCTTACGAATTACTATTGGCACCGAAAATGAAAATACATTATTAGTAGATGCTTTAATTCAATTCGCTTATCAATCAGTTCAATAGATTATTTATTTGTTTCTTAACTTTCAAGCTCAAAAAATAATAAAATGAGAAAGTATTATTTGCTATTGCTTTTTATGAGCATATACAGTTGCACCGTTTTTGGTAATAATCATTCCAAAAAAAATGATCCAAATTTGCCACAAGCCAATGCAGGATTGCAATTGCCGGCAGGTTTTACTGCAATTAAAGTTGCAGAAGGTGTTGGAAGAGCAAGGCATATTGCTATTTCCCCGCAAGGAACCATTTTTTATAAATCTTCCCGATTGGTAAACGGGAAAGGAATTTTTCAATTAATTGATAAAAATGGTGATGGAATTGCCGATTCTGTTTTTGGATTTGGAAATTATATTGGTACCGGTATTGCTATTAAAAATGGTTATTTGTATGCATCTTCCGATGAAGAAGTTTTTCGGTATAAATTAGATGCCAAAGGCAATGTAATTAATCCTTCTCAGCCCGAAAAAATAATTACCGGATTAATAAACCGTCATCAGCACGAATCGAAATCTATCACCTTAGATGATGCAGGAAATTTGTATGTAAATATTGGGGCATATTCTAATTCTTGTCAAGTTAACGATAGAACCTTGCATAGTCCTGGTCGTAAACCTTGTCCTGTTTTAGATTCCGCAGGTGGTATTTGGCAATTTAAAGCAGATAAGCTGAATCAAACTTATGGCAATGGAATACATTATGCAATGGGATTAAGAAATGTAGTTGGATTAGATTGGAATAATCAAACCAATACTTTATTTGTAATGCAACATGGCAGAGATCAGTTGCATGATAATTGGCCGGAATATTTTGATGAAAAATCGAGTGCCGAATTACCTGCAGAATGTATGTACGAATTGCATAAAGGTGATAATTGCGGATGGCCTTATATATATTACGATCCTATGCAACATAAAAAAATGATTGCACCTGAATTTGGTGGAGATGGTAAAAAAAGTACTACCGATTATAATAATCCTGTTATTGCTTTTCCCGCACATTTAGCACCCAATGCTTTAATGTTTTATACCGGAAATCAGTTTCCTGAAAAATATAAAAATGGCGCTTTTATTGCATTTCATGGAAGTTGGAATAGAGCACCATTGCCGCAGCAAGGTTATTATGTAGTATTTGTACCATTTAAAAACGGAAAGCCCACAGGCAAATGGGAAATTTTTGCTAATGGTTTTTCGGGTAAAGAGGTTATCGAATCTACTCGTCAGGCCGATCATCGTCCATGTGGTTTAGCACAAGCCCCCGATGGTTCTCTTTATGTAACCGATGATGTAAAAGGAACAATTTATAAAATATCATATAAAAAATAATTACACAGTTAGAAGAAGTGCTACAACATTTTTTGTTGCAGTAGGCAGTATTTATTTCATCATACTATATAGCAATTGAACATGATAAAAAAAGTAGTTACTGGAGTATACATTTTAGCAATGGCAATTATGGTATCATCATTTCATCAAAATCAAATTTCGGCTTCAATTGCAAGAGGGAAGCAAGTGTATAATAAAGTTTGTTTAAGTTGCCACATGATTGATGGAGGTGGGGTACCTAATATCAATCCGCCATTAGCACAATCCAGCTATGTTCTTGGCGATAAGAAAAGAATTATTGCTATTGTATTAAACGGAATGACCGATCGCATTGCTATTGATGATGAATATTACAGTAATAATATGGCACCACATTCCGATTTAACTGATGAGGAAATTGCCAATGTATTAACTTATGTACGCAACAGTTTTGGTAATAAAGCAAGTGCTGTAACTGCTGCAGAGGTTAAAGTTGTTCGCAGCATGAAAAAATAATTATGAAAAGAATTTTATTCATTGATAGGGATGGAACTATTATTAATGAAGTTCCTCCAACATATCAAATAGACAGTTTTAATAAATTAGCCTTCTATCCTAAAGTATTGCAATACCTCTCTCGTATTGCAAATGAAATGGACTATGAGTTAGTAATGGTTACCAATCAAGATGGATTAGGTACTGTGTCGTTTCCGGAAGAAACCTTTTGGCCGGTTCAAAATTTTATAATGAATGTATTACAAAGTGAAAATATTCACTTCTCAAAAGTTCATATTGATAAATCTTTTCCGCATGAAAATTTGCCTACACGCAAACCGGCAGTTGGCATGCTTACAGAATATTTTGATGAAACAAAATACGATCTGAAAAATTCATTCGTGATTGGCGATAGAATTACCGATGTTCAACTCGCAAAAAATATAGGATGCAAAGCAATTTGGTTAAATAACGATGTTTCATTGGGAGAAAATGAAATACAAAATTCTATTAATGAATTACAATTTTCTATTGCACTGAAAACTATTGAATGGGAAGAAATTTATTTGTTCTTAAAAATGGGATTGCGAAAAGTGTATCACGAACGCAATACCAACGAAACAAAAATAAAAGTTGAATTAAATATAGATGGTAATGGCAAAGCCAATATCAGTACAGGTTTGGGCTTTTTCGATCACATGCTCGAGCAAATTGCTCGCCATGGTAAAATGGATGTAACCATAGAAACAAAAGGCGATTTGCATATTGATGAACATCACAGTATTGAAGATACAGGCATTGCATTAGGCGAAGCATTTGCTAAAGCATTGGCAGATAAACGTGGTATGGAACGGTATGGTTTTGCATTGCCAATGGATGAAGCAGAAGCAAAAGTATTAATTGATTTTGGTGGTAGAAATTGGTTGGTGTGGAATGCAGAATTTAAACGCGAAAAAGTAGGAGAGATGCCTACTGAAATGTTTTTTCATTTCTTTAAATCGTTTAGTGATGCAGCTAAATGCAATTTAAATATTGAATGCAAAGGCGATAATGAACACCATAAAATTGAAGCCATTTTTAAAGCATTTGCAAAAGCAATTCGCATGGCTGTTAAACGCGACCCATTTAGCAATTATTTGCCGAGTACAAAAGGAGTGTTGTAAATTTTGTATTTTTATTCTGTTGTATAATCGAATAAAGAATTGATTATGTTAAACGATATTCGTTGGAAACAGCGGTTTAATAATTTTGAACGAGCTTATCATCGTTTTAATGAAGCATTACTGTTGCCACAATTGTCTGAGTTGGAAAAAAACGGATTGATTCAACGTTTTGAATTTACGATTGAATTACTTTGGAATACTATCAAGGATTATTTGCAGGAAGAAGGAATTGATTTTAAATCTACGCCAAAAGAAACTATTCGGCAGGCTTTTCATGCAGGGCTTATTGAAGATGCACAAATACTAATTGATGCATTGGTTTTGAGAAACGAATTATCGCATGATTATGATAATAATTTATTAATTGCTGCAGAAGAAAAAATACGCTTTCAAATTGCGCCGGCTATTGAAAAAGTATATCAACTTTTTAAAACAAAATTGGGTGAATAATAACAATAATAAGTTTGGGCTAACAGACCGCGACATAAAAACATTGACGGAAATTTTATGTAAGCACACTGCAGTTTCGGATGTTGTTGTTTTTGGTAGCCGTGCAAAAGGAACATTTAAGCCAGGCAGTGATATAGATTTAGCAGTAATGAATGATGGAGTAAATGATGCAGAAATTTTAAATATAAAAAACGATTTGGAAGAAAGTAGTTTGCCTTATCTTGTTGATATTTTAAACTATCCCAGAATAAGAACTGCTGATTTAATTAGCCATATTAAAAGAATTGGAATTTCGTTTTATAAAAAAGAAATAGTGATTGCATGATAACTGGATTAAGTAATTATTTACTGAGCATGAAATGCATGATGTGAAAAAAATAATTTTCGTATTTTGTATGTCTCCACTAAATCTTGTTGTATGAAATATGCTTTGTTAGTTGTTTCATTGTTAATATGTGTTGCAGGTTCTGCACAATCTAAAAACACTATTGCCGCTGCATCTTTAGCTAAACGAATTGTTCCGGCGTTTTCCGAAAGAATAGTATTTGAAGATTTAAAAATAACCGATACCAAAGATGTATTTGAATTGGAATGGAAAAACAATCAACTTTTTATTAGAGGAAATAATGCCAACTCTATGGCGGTTGGTTTAAATTATTATCTAAAATATTTTTGCCATACTTCTGTTTCGTGGTATGCAAAAGACCGTATTTTTCTGCCAACGCAAATGCCCATTGTTGGTAAACCTATTCATCAGGAAGCACGTTGTAAAAATAGATTCTTTTTAAATTATTGCACATTTGGTTATACCATGCCTTGGTGGAAATGGGAAGATTGGGAAAGAATGATTGATTGGATGGCATTAAATGGAGTAAATCTTCCATTGGCAATAACCGGTCAAGAGTATGTTTGGTATAAAGTATGGAAAAAGTTTGGGTTAAGTGATAAAGAAATTCGCAGTTATTTTACGGGCCCTGCGTATTTACCATGGCATCGAATGGCCAACATAGATCATTGGGAAGGACCATTGCCTAAATCTTGGTTAGATAATCAATTACAATTGCAGAAAAAAATTGTTGCCAGAGAACGTGCTTTGTGTATGAAGCCTGTGCTGCCTGCATTTGCAGGGCATGTTCCTGAAATGCTGAAAACAAAATATCCAACAGCAAAAATTACTTCTTTAGGAAAGTGGGGCGATTTTTCAAAGCAATATGAAAGCTATTTTTTAGATCCATTTGATTCACTATTTAATCCTATTCAAAAAGAATTTTTAGCAGAACAAACAAAATTATTTGGTACAGATCATATTTATGGCACAGATCCTTTTAACGAAGTAACACCGCCCAGTTGGGAGCCAAATTATTTGGCCAATGCTTCGCATGTAATTTATAGTTCAATCACTAATGTTGATGCCAATGCTCAATGGCTGCAAATGGCATGGATATTCTACTATCAGCAAAAGCAATGGACTCCTGAACGAATAAAAGCTTTTTTACGTGCAGTGCCTCAGGATAAAATGATTTTATTAGATTATTTCTGTGATAATACCGAAATATGGAAACGAACAGAATCGTTTTATGGACAACCTTATTTATGGTGTTATCTTGGAAATTTTGGTGGTAATACTATGATGAGTGGAAACTTGAAAGAAGTAGAACAAAGATTGGAGAATACTTTTATTAATGGAGGCAAAAATATGTGGGGATTGGGCTCTACTTTAGAAGGTTTTGGCATTAATCCCATTATGTACGAATATGTTTTAGATAAAGCATGGAGTAATGGTTCGGTTGATGTTGACAAATGGGTTAACGATTGGGCAAGTAGGCGATATGGTTCTGCAAATAACAATGTATTGCAGGCATGGAATATTTTATTACATACTACTTATGCCGAACAAGCTGGCTTAGGAAGAGCTACTTTAACTAATTCCAGACCGGTATTAAAAGGTTTTCAGAGTTGGACAACCAACCCTGTGTATGCTTATGATAATAAAGCTTTATTGAAAGCATGGAAATTATTAAATGATGTAAATGGCAAAACAACTGATGTGTATGAATATGATGTTGTAAATGTTGGTAAACAAGTATTGGGTAATTATTTTAAAACAGTACGAGATGAATTTTCGACTGCCTATAACAACAAAAATTTGCAACAAGTAATTGTTTCAGGAAATAAATTGAATGAGTTAATAAATGATATGGATGATTTATTAGCATCGAATAAAAACTTATTACTTGGCGATTGGGTTGAAACAGCAAAATCATTAGCTATTAATGAAGAAGAAAAAAAATATTATGAACAAGATGCCAAAAAAATTATAACTGTTTGGGGCGAAAAAGGAAGAGAATTAGTAGATTATGCCAACAGATCTATTGCAGGGTTAATGAAAGATTATTACGGGGAAAGATGGAAAATATTTATTACTGATATTACCATTTCTCTAAAAAATAATCAACCTTTCGATGAAAAACAATTCTTGATTAAAATTAAAGATTTTGAAGAAAAATGGTCTGAGTCGAAAAACAAATATTCCTCAGTAGCCAAGGGCAACAGTATGAAAATTAGTAGAAGCTTATATAAAAAATATGCTGCTGAAATTGAAGCTGTACAATAATATTATGCACCTAAAAATATTTTTTTTGCTGATTTAAAAATGATGCTACATATTTGCAGTGCAATGGTAAAAAATTCTCAAAATATTAATTGGTGGTGGCATACAAACCTCAGTCGGGGATTGTAAAGGCATTGCCAATATAATTTGAATATATTCAAAACCCCGATAAGTAATTGTCGGGGTTTTTTGTTGTACCTCAAGTGTGCAACAAAAAAATGCTAATAAAAAATAAAAGTGGTTACAAAATAATAAGTAATGCCATGAAGAAAATTTTAATTGAAACTAAAGTGAAAAAAATGCTGGCCGATATTCATACGCCGGTTGGTATTTATTTGCGAGTTAGAGACAGGTTTAGAGATACTGTTTTATTAGAGAGTACAGACCATCATGTGGCAGAAAACAGTTATAGTTTTATTTGTATTAATGCAGTTGCAGGTATAGAAATTACTTCAACAAAAAGTATAGAATTTAAATTGCCAACTCAAAAACCTGAAAATATTGCTATAGCAAATGGACAAGATGTACCTGAGCTATTATGGGATTTTATGCAGCACTTTGATATAGCTGCTAATAGTGAAAAGGAAGCTAAGTATGCACAAGGATTATATGGCTATACAACGTATGATGCTGTTCAGTTTTTTGATACAGTTAAACTAAAA
>JAKAJX010000202.1 GCA_021824855.1 Bacteroidota bacterium
CATATTGTTCAAAGCTTCGAACATGTAACTCTTCGAAAATTGAATGAGAATTAATAAAATAATGATACACTTCATTCAATTCTTTATCATTGGGTTTGGCCACTCCAACATTTAATTCGCGATAGCATTGCCTTGAATCGGCAGATATAATTTTTGTTTGTAACGCATGAGCAAGTTGAATAGCAAAAGCAGTTTTGCCAACAGCTGTTGGACCCACAACAACAAAAACAGTTTTTAATTTTATACTCGTATTAAAAAGTTTAAATAAATTTTTATGAATTAGAAATCTTCTTGCGTTTCATTTTCATCGAAGTTTTCTTTACTTTCTTCTTCTTCACCTTCTTCGCCTTCTTCACCAAAACCTTCTGCAGCTTCTTTTAAATCGTATTTTTCTTCAATATCGGTAAACTTATCTCCTAATAAACTTCTTGTTCCATACTGCTGCGGACCAATACCTTCTTTTCTGGATACAGATGGATAATCTGCTTTTGGATTTTCTTCTTTACTAACATTAATTAATACAATTAAAAAAGTCCAGTTTTTTTGAAAATCATATACGTAAACAAACTTTTGATCTGTATTTAAGATTTCGCTGCCAATAGTGGTTTCCGACATTATTAATGGAGCAACCGCATAGGCTTTGTTATATTTTTCGAAACTAATTTCTCGTCCACGTTGCCAATTATCATTACTTCTATAAAAAGTTGCCTGATGTTTTGAATCAAATTCATAAGCTTTTAAAATTGCAAAATGAAAATCGGCAAATGTTTGTTTGTGCTTAATTATAATATCTCTATACACTGCATCATCTTCTTCTAAATAAACTCTAAATTTTAAAATGGCCATTCTATTTATAATTTATAATGAATGATATTACACTTTCTTAGAAAATAAATTACTTAGTTTTATTTCAAAGAAACAAAAAACAATTTAAATAGGATATAAGTTTAATTCGGCAGCTTTCTGTAACATAAATTGATGTGCTGCTTGATAGTTATTTTCAATAATGCCATCTAAAATTGCTTCGCGAATAGCATCTTTAATATATCCCACTTCTCGGCTAGGCTTTAAGTTAAAAATTTGCATAATAATTTCTCCTGTAATAGGTGGTTGCCAATTGCGTAATTGATCGCTCTCTTCTACTTTCTTCATTCTCTCTCGCACCAATTCGAAATTTTGTAAATACTTTTTTACTTTTTGCTGATTTTTACTTGTTATATCAGCTTCGCAAAGCATCATTAATGCATCTATATTTTCACCGGCATCAAATAATAATCTTCTTATTGCCGAATCGGTTATATTTTCTTTGGTTAAGCTTATTGGACGTAAATGCAATGCTACTAATTCTTGAACAAATTTCATTTTTTCATTCAAAGGCAATTTCATTTTTGAAAAAATTGAAGGAACCATTCTTGCACCCACAGCTTCGTGGCCATGAAATGTCCATCCATTCTCTTTTTCAAACCTTTTAGTAGCAGGCTTTCCAATATCGTGTAATAAAGCTGCCCACCTTAAAAATAAATCGTTGGTATTTTTACTAATATTATCAATTACTTGAAGTGTATGGTAGAAATTATCTTTATGCCCTTTTCCATCCACATATTCTGCTCCATGCAAAGCCATCATTGATGGAAGAATGATTTGCATCAACCCGCTTTTACTCATTAAATCTAAGCCTATAGAGGGTTTCGGACTAAGCATTATTTTATTCAATTCATCTGTTATTCTTTCTTGCGAAACAATTTTAATTCGTTCGGCATCTTTTTGAATAGCAGCAAAAGTTGTATCGCTAATTCGAAAATCAAGTTGTGCAGCAAATCGAATAGCACGCATCATTCTTAATGGATCGTCACTAAAAGTTTGTAACGGTTCTAATGGTGTTTGAATAATTTTATTTTCAATATCTTTTACTCCATTAAATGGATCAACTAATTCTCCATACGTATCTTTATGCAAACTAATAGCAAGGGCATTAATAGTAAAATCTCTTCTGTTTTGATCATCTTCCAATGACCCCGGCTCAACAAAAGGCTTACGACTATTAAAATTATAGCTCTCTTTTCGTGCTCCAACAAATTCAATTTCTATATCCGCTAATTTTATTTGGGCAGTACCAAAATTTTTAAATACGGTAACTGCGGGCTGAGGGTGCAACTTTTCTGCTACTTTATTGGCTAACTCAATACCATTGCCTATACAAACAATATCGGCATCTTTAGAAGCCCTTCCAATAATTTTATCTCGCACAAAGCCTCCAATAATAAATGCTGCTACATTTAATTCATCGGCGGCTTTGCCTATTTTTTTGAAGATAAATTGTTCTTTATTTGTTAAAGAAATTTGCATTGTTGCAAATGTAATAAAAGAGCAATGAGTAAAAATTATGATTAAAAATAAATAACTATCATTTTATTGGTTACATATCGTTTAAAGCATTTAACAGTTGTGCATTCTTAATTGTATTGGCACAATTAAAATGAAGTTGAGGGCATTGCTTTTTACCATGCAAGCCACATGGTCTGCATAATAGTTTTTCAGTAGTTTCTATAATAACACTTTCATCGCTTAATGGTCCAAAACCAAAAGCCGGAAGCGTGCTACAATAGATTGCTGTAACAGAAGCATTAACCGCTGATGCAAAGTGCATGGGAGCAGAATCGTTAACATAGTTCATTAATGCATCTTTCATTAATGCAACAGATTGCAGAAAGTTTAATTTACCTGCAAGGCTATCAATGCTTAAATGCGAACACTGAGAATAGATTTCTTCGCATAAATTAAAGTCGGATGAAGCACCTAACAAATAAATATTCAAACTAATGGGCAAACTATGTATAAAAGAAATCCATTTATCTGCCGGAAATTGTTTGGTAAACCAAACCGATGAAGGAGCAATGCATATATAATTTTTGGTTTTATATTTTTCAACAAATAAAAAATCATTTTCGGT
The DNA here is from genome assembly GCA_021824855.1 of Bacteroidota bacterium. GTDB lineage: Bacteria > Bacteroidota > Bacteroidia > Chitinophagales > Chitinophagaceae > JAKAJX01. The sequence goes on from JAKAJX010000202.1 coordinate 2,951, forward strand.
TGGATATAATTTAGGCTTCGCCGGAATATTGTTGGTTAAATTTTTAATTAGTAAATGATTGCGTTCTATCTCATGCAAATATTGAGGCTCGCTATTAATTATATGTTCTACCGATTGTGTAAATAAAGAACTAAAAGGATTTTTATTGAATCCTATTTTTTGTTTAGCACCCGAAAAAGCAGTTAAAAAGCCTGTTGAAGCAAACCGTTGTACGTTTATTACGGCATCGTATTTTTTAGCTCGAATTCGAAAAAGTAAGGATAGTAAGTGAAAAAATTTATTTTTCTTTTTATTCCAAATTAATAACTCTTTAATAAACGGATGTTTTACAAATAATCCTTCATTTCCTTTTCTTATCAAATAATCAATTTGTGCATCGGGAAAATAATTATACAGTTTTTCTAATAATCCCGTTGCTAAAACTGCATCGCCTATAAATGCCGTTTGAATAACCAATACTTTTTGCATAATACAAAACTAATGGACAATTAGCATTATTCGAATTCAAGTTCATTACTAAAAAACTCCCAATCGAATAATAAATACTTTTCTGCAAAGGAATGAAAATGATGAATAGATTTCTTTTTAGGCATTTCCGCCTTACTTTCCGAAGCAATTGTATGTTTATCCAACCCAAGTTGAATTACAAGTTGAATAAAGGATTTCATTTTTTCGGCAGGAACATCTAATATAACTTTTGCCATGTAAAAAAGTTAATGAGAAGATAGGATATTGTACACTAAAAAACAAATAAAAAATATAAAAAAATTAATAAAAGTGATTTGCGGCATTTTACGCTCTAATAATTACAGCATTGCCATTTTCCCATTTAATAATTGCAGAAGCTTGAGTAGCAATATTTTCCGCTTGCCGATGCTGTACAACATAATTAACTCCTTCTATAATTTTTTGCGAAATATGTTTAAACATTAAAGGTGCTAATTCACCACTCATATTTGCCGATGTGCTTATAATTGGCTTTCCGAAACGCTTAATTAAATGTTTGCAAAATTCATCTTTACAAATGCGTATTGCCACAGATCCGTTTTCGGATAAAGCATTTTGTGCTAATCCAACCGGGTATTCATATATAACTGTGGTTGGTTTTGTGGCAGCATCTAAGTAATTAAATATTGCCAAATCTAACGATGCTACATACTGCAATAACTGCTTTTCGGTAGCAACTAATACCACAAAACTTTTATTTTCCGGACGATTTTTTAGATGACTAATTTTTTCAACAGCCTTTTCATTTGTTGCATCGCAACCAATACCCCAAATAGTATCGGTTGGGTATAAAATTGTTCCTCCATCTTTTAAAACAGCAATGCATTGTTTAATATCGTTTTCAAATTTATCCATTTAAAAAAACGCTTTAACTGCAAAAAGATTAAAATAAATTCATCCAACAAAATAATAACAGCTATTTAAATTATTTAATCAACATTTTATATTTTGCTATGCAGTTGAATTTGTCAACCAATCTATCTTAATTATTTATTGCATCTCAAACCCTATTTTCGCATAAATTTTCTACAAATGGATATTCAACAATTAATTTTAGAAGCTTGGGCAAATCGTGAATTATTAAAAGATCCAACCTATAGCAATGCAGTGCGTACGGTAATTGAAGAAACCGATAAAGGCCGTTTAAGAACTGCTGCACCTACAGAGAATGGCTGGCAAGTAAACGAGTGGGTAAAACAAGCCATATTAATGTATTTTGGCATTCAACAAATGCAAACATTTTCTTTACCTCCTTTTGAATTTTATGATAAAATGGCTTTAAAAAAAGATTATGCCGGTCAGGGTGTGCGTGCCGTACCACATGCAGTGGCACGTTATGGAGCCTACTTGGCAAAGAATGTAGTTTTAATGCCCAGTTATGTAAATATTGGCGCTTATGTTGATGAAGGAACGATGGTTGATACTTGGGCAACGGTGGGAAGTTGTGCTCAAATTGGTAAAGGTGTTCATTTAAGTGGAGGCGTTGGTATTGGTGGTGTTTTAGAACCACTACAAGCCAGTCCGGTTATTATTGAAGATGGTTGTTTTTTAGGAAGTAGAAGTATTGTTGTTGAAGGAGTTTTGGTTGAAAAAGAAGCTGTATTAGGTGCAAATGTTGTGTTAACCAAATCAACTAAAATTATTGATGTAAGCGGAACTGAGCCCGTTGAATATATGGGAAGAGTTCCGGCAAGAAGTGTTGTAATTCCGGGAAGTTATCCTAAAAAGTTTCCTGCAGGTGAATACAATGTAAACTGTGCATTAATTATTGGTCAACGTAAACCAAGTACAGATTTAAAAACAAGTTTAAATGATGCATTGCGAGATTTTAATGTAGCGGTGTAGGAGAAGTTTTAAGTTATAAGTATTAAGTTTTAAGTAAAAGAGGTGGAAAATATCCATCTCTTTTTTATTAATCCACGATTTACAACTCATAACTTATCACTCATAACTCATCACTTACAACTTATTACTCATAATTTTTTCATACACATGTGGTAGCACAATTTTGAATCTGTTATAAGTTGCTTCCGAAATATTTTTTTTATCGAAAGGAACAAATTGTACATAGCTTTTATTTTCTCCCGCTTTTCTTCCATATTTATATTGATAGGTAAACCAACCATCGGGTTGCAACTGTATTTCGTGCAATGCAGTATTAGGAATGGTTATAAAAAATTGGTCTTCTTTTTCGGCTGTTTGATTGCTTAGCTTTTGTTCACGCATGGCAACATAAGCATCTTTAGCAGTTTCTAATGCAGGATCAATTAACTCAACATGTTTTGCTAAATATTTTCTGTATCGATAATTTCCGTTTAATTGATAATTGTATAATTCATTCAACACATGAGCAATGGTATCTTTCATGTAAGGATAATGTGTACAGCCCAAAATCAATGTGTTCATGGGTTTGGTATAATTCTGTGCAATCATTTTCTCTAATAAAGTAACCAAATGATATCGTACATAATTAGAAGGATCGTTTAATTGAACATCTAAACATTTTCCTTGATCATCATATTCGCACAACAATTGATTGTATGATTGATTGAAGTGATAGATATTCATGATAGACGTATCAATCTTCAACATATTTTTTAGTGATGGACCTTTATACTCTTTTCTTGCTTTGGTTAAAGTATCTACATAAAAACTCCAATCTCTATCAATACTTTCGGCCAAACCAACGCCACCCTGACTAATAACAGACAATTCTTTAAACCCAAATTTTTCGGCCATTGCATGTAATCTTCTTGGATAACCGTTTGATGCAACCGTGCCGGCTGTTGCAAACACACCAATTGTTCCAATACCTTTATCTTTTTGATATTGCAATGCAGCTTTACTTCCGGCATCAATTACACCAATTACAGGAATATTGTATCCTTCTTTTTTCACCATTTGTTTTATATCGGGTAAAGCATAAGCCGTTGCAGTATTACACGCAATTACAATAATTTTTACCGATGATTTTGCTAACGTAATTAATTCTTTTTCTTGCATTACAGCATAATGCTGTTGCAAAAAAAAATGCATATTTTTTAAGATGTGTTCTTTTAATAAATCTGTTTTATTTTCTGCCGCATAATTTCCATAAGGCATGTTTGCCTGATCTGCGAGGTATTGATAATATTCTTTTTCAAAATCTAATTTACCATCAGCACCGGGCATTCCTGTTTCATTATTAAAAGCATCCATAGTAAGCATGGCTTCTAAAACTGTTAATCCGCCTGTACCCGAATCAAATACTCCAATTGGCGATGTGCTGGATACTTTTTTTAATTGCACTTGTGCAAGTGCCGAAATGCATATAAAAATTGAAAAGAATAAACTCAATAATCTATTTACCATTTAAAAAATATTTGTCGACTAAGTTCTTTTATTTTTGCAATCTTTCAAAATGCAGTCAACATCTTCAAATAAAAATATTTCACTCATTGGCTTTATTGTTGCTTTAAGCGGAGCCATATTTTTTTCAACCAAAGCCATTTTTGTAAAATTAGCTTTTAATGAAACAAAGGTTGATGCTGTTACACTACTTACGCTACGCATGTTATTTGCTTTGCCATTTTACATTGTAATTACCATTTATACCGAAAGAAAAGAAAAGTTACCTACAATAAGTTTAATCAACTGGTTTTGGGTTGCATTAATGGGCGTATTGGGTTATTATTTAAGTAGCTTATTCGACTTTATTGGGTTACAATATGTTTCGGCAGGATTAGAAAGACTGATTTTATTTTTATATCCCACTTTTGCAGTACTGATTAATAGAGCCTATTTTAAAACTTCGCTTAGCAGCTCGCAAGTAATTGCATTGGTGCTTACGTATGCAGGTATTGGCATTGCCTATTTTGGTGAAATGAAATTAGACACTTCGAATCCTAACTTTTATTTTGGATCGATGATGATTTTTTTATGTGCTATTACTTATTCATTTTACTTAGTAGGAACCGGCAAAATGGTATTAAAAGTTGGTGCTACACGCTATACTAATTTTGCTATGCTATTTGCAACAGCAGGAATATTTATACATTTTATCACTACAAAAAACATTGGCAATATTGTATTTACTACAAAACTTTTTAACTACTCCCTTGCATTAGCAACTATTGCAACCGTACTTCCTTCTTTTATGATAAGTTATGGAATGAAAAAAATTGGTAGTAATAATGTTGCAATAATTACAAGTATTGGTCCTGTATCTACCATTATTCAAGCACATTTTATTTTAGGCGAACCAATAATTCATTTGCAAATGATAGGCACTTTACTGGTTATAATTGGTGTAATTTTAATTGGAAGATCTGCAAAAAACACGGTGTAATTTTATTCTCCCCAAATACTACTTTTTTTAAGTTTTACTTTTAAATCTATCTTCTCAATTCGTATCTTCCGCTTCTAACTTTTTTTATGCTTAAAAAAATATTCGGATTACTTACAATTATTATTGTTGTTTTTATTGCCATTATTGTTTTTAATACTTTAACTGCAAAACCATGGCCACAACATAAAGCTACTGCATTATTATCCCTCCCCGACTCTGCTATTGCACACATGAGTAAAGCCATTCAAATAGCAACCATTTCTCCTGAAGATACTTCCCATATCGACACTATTCACTTCAACCAATTCAATCAATTTGTAGAAAAATCATATCCACTCATTCATCAACAACTCAAAAAAACTACCATTAACAAGTATAGTTATATCTATGAATGGAAAGGAACTGATAGCAATTTACAACCCATTATTTTAATGGCACATTACGATGTTGTACCCGTTGAACCTTCGGCTATAAAATTATGGACAGTAAACCCTTTTGGTGGAGAAATAAAAAATGGAATAATTTGGGGAAGAGGTTCTGTAGATGATAAGGCCAACGTAATAGCCATTTTAGAAGCAACAGAATATTTATTAAAAAAAGGACTACAACCTAATAGAAGTATATTGCTTTGTTTTGGGCATAACGAAGAATCTACCGGAACCGGTGCCATTGCAATTGTAAACTTTTTGCAATCGAAAAATATTAAAGCTAATTTAGTTATTGATGAAGGCGGAGAAATTACTACCACTAAATTAAAAGATATTACACAACCTGTTGCTATGATTGGCGTTGCAGAAAAAGGTTATGTAACATTTGAATTATCTGTAGAAAAACCCGGAGGCCATTCTTCCAAACCCGATAAAGAAACTGCTATTGATATTTTATCGAAAGCATTGTATCAACTTAGAAAAACTGAAATGCCTTCGCATATTACACCTCCTGTAAAAGAATTTTTAAATAGAGTTAGCGGCTCATCTACTGATTTTATAAAAAAAATGGCACTAAATAATATGTGGCTATTCGAAGGAAAAGTAAAGAGTATACTATCTGCTACTCCCGAAGGTAATGCAATGCTTCGTACAACCATAGTTCCAACTATAATAGAAAGCGGTGTAAGAGAAAATGTTATTCCAACAAATGCAAAAGCCATTGTTAATTGCAGAATTTTAACCGGTGAAAATACCAAAGACGTTGAAGAATTTATTAGAAAACAAATCAACGATAATAGAGTAAAAATTAAAATTAGTGGCGACTTTAATACAGAACCTTCTGCTGCAACAGATTTTAATTCGCCTGCCTTTAAAGAAGTAGAACACGCCATTTATTCCATTGTAGATAATGTTATTCCGGCTCCTTATATTATGATAGGTGCCACAGATTCCAGAAACTATAGATCTATTAGCAATGGAGTAGTTAATTTTTCTCCATTAATTGATAGCAAAGGCTATCATGGTATTGATGAACAATTGCCTATTAAAGATTTTCAACGAGCATTTAACTTTTTTACTATCGTGTTGCAAGATGCAACAAAATAAAAGGCAATTTATCGTGTTGCATCATCAAAAGAATAAAATAATTACTTATTTTTTATTTCAACCACTTTTAGTCCTAATGCTTTTATATAATTTTCATTAGGCCAATTATTACAAAATCGACTATTCTCAATAAATTCATATAAAGCATCTTTAATAACAGTTGCAGAATTGAGAGGTTTATTTTTTCGAATATCCGAAAAATAAGTATGTGCACTATCGGCAAAATTTATAACAAGCTGATAATTTTCGGGTTTTTTAAATGTTACAAAACCTTTCGTATTATCCATTTTTTTATAAGGCCAATATTGCCAGCCAATATTATTTTTTTCTAACAACAACCTAAAATCTTCTATCCATTTGTCATCATTTTCGCCGGTTTCTCCACAATAAATTGGCACATTATATTTGTTACTAAAATCTATGTAAGATTGTATTACATCCTGCTTAACGGGAGTCCAATATTTATGAAATTGATATACTAATTTTTTATCAAAAGGTTTACCAAAAGCAGAAAAGTTAGATGCCCATTGTGCACCTTCAACAAAAATTAAATGATTTTTATCTTTTGTTCTTATTGCATTGGTTACTTTTTTAAATAAGGGTTCTAATAATGGGTTTAATTGCTGAGCATTAAAATAATGTGCAATAGGCTCATTAAATAAATCATAGCCCATAATGGTGGCATTGTTTTTATAATGATCAGCAATCATTGTCCAAATACTTATCAGCAATTCCTGATCATCTTTACTTTCGTATAAAAACGGATAACCATATCCATCATCAATATTATCGCCTGTTTGGCCGCCAGGTGCAGCGTGCATATCTAAAATAACCCATATCTTTTCATTACTACACCATTTAACAGCACTATCTAATAGGGCAAAACCACGAGCTTTTCCTCTACTGCCTAAATAATCTTCATCGGTAAATAATTTGTAGTTAAACGGAATACGAATAGCATTAATTCCAACTTGATGTAGGTAATGAATATCATCTTTTGTAATATAAGTAGCTAAATATTTTTTCCAGAATAATTTTGCTTCGGCAGGACCAATTAATTCCGAAATCACTTCATTAATTAATCGTGGCGAGTTGGCTTCTTTAAACTTAAACATATATCCTTCCGGAACCAACCAATTACCCAAATTGGTTCCCTTAATTAAAAAAGGTTTTCCATTAATGCCAATAATTTCTTTCCCTTTTACTGAAATAAATTTTGTTTGTGCAATACTAAATTGCATAAAAAGCAAAAGCAATAAAACACTACTTATTTGTTTTTTCATAACCTATTTTAAAGAAGCTAAAGTTAGTTATTGTTCATTCATATTTATTACCAATTATGCAATAAAAAAAGATATAAGTTTACATAAAATTATGGTTGCAATGAAACAAATAACCGGTTTACTTATCATAATGCTGTTGAGCCTACATAGTACAGCACAAAAACAACATGATTATCAACCCGAAAAAATAATTGGTGCAGATATTTCATTTCTTCCGCAATTAGAACAAGAATGGCATAAAAAATTTTACGAAAATGGTATTGAAAAAGATGCAATTAGTATATTAAAAGAACACGGATTTAATTATATCCGTTTACGCATTTTTAATAATCCGGCGGCAGATAGTGGTTACTCGCCCAAAAAAGGTTTTTGCGATTTGCAACATACATTACAAATGGCAAAGCGAGTAAAAGCAGCTAATATGAAGCTTTTAATAGATTTTCATTATAGCGATTATTGGGCCGATCCTCAAAAACAGTTTAAACCATTGGCTTGGAAAGATTTAAATTTTATAGAACTAAAAAAAGCTGTAACAGATTTTACGCAAAAAACCATTCAAGCTTTAAAAGATCAAGGCACGCTGCCCGATATGGTTCAAATTGGTAATGAAATTAATCATGGAATGATTTGGCCCGATGGAAAATTTGAGCATATAGATAGTTTGGCCGATTTATTTAAGGCCGGTGTTGCAGGTGTAAAAGCAGTTGATAACAACATAAAAATTATGCTACATATTGCTTGTGGCGGGCAAAATATAGAATCGAGGGATGTAATAGATAAATTGCTTGAAAGAAATGTTCAGTTTGATATTATTGGCGAATCGTATTATCCGCAATGGCATGGCACCATTGATGATTTAAATAAAAATATAACCGACTTATCCGAAAGATATAAACAAGATATTATTGTAGTAGAATATTCCGAGCATAAAAAAGAAGTAAATGATATTGCTTTATCTGTTGCCAATAAAAAAATAGTGGGCAGCTTTATTTGGGAGCCTTTAAATACTTGGGAAGCTATTTTTGATAAGAATGGAAATGCAACTGATTTACTAAAAATATACGATTCCATAAAAGCAAAATATGCAGTGCATTAAAAAAGCTACTCGGCAATGAGAGTAGCTTTTTATTAAGATTAACAGAAAGTAGCACCTAATTAATAGGAATGTTTTTAACAGCCTTTTTCTCAATTTTTATTTTAGGCATCAATATTTGCAAAATACCATTGTGGTAAGCTGCTTCAATAGCTTCGGCTTTTACATTTTCGGGAAGACGGAATGAACG
>JAKAJX010000264.1 GCA_021824855.1 Bacteroidota bacterium
CGGAATTGCCTAACTGCACAAATTCCCAAGGAAATAATGGTTCTTGTAACAAAATAGGCTCTGCATCCCAAATATTAATTTGATCGGAAAACATAATGTAATTATTCTCTCCATCATTTCTGGATAGCATCACATATTGTCCATTTATTTTTCGTGGAAATAAACCCATGCCTTTATTTTGAGCATATTTACCATAAATAGGCATTATTTTAAACCTATAAAAATCGGTTGTTTCAATTAGTTGAGGCATTATTACAAAACCATTATATGCAGTATACGTAGCATAATATTTTACAGAACCATCATCATCAATAAAACGAACAAATCTTGCATCTTCAATTCCATTACTTTCTGTATCGGTTACAGGAAAAATAACTCTGTCGGAAATTGCAGTATCGAGAGAAAATCTTATTTCGTATTGCCCATTTGCTATCCATTGTATGGCTTGCATTACCTTTTTTTCGGCAATATTTAATTGATGCGATTCTAAATAACTGTTCATTCTTTGCCTTAACTCTCTAAATGGAAAACTTTCGCCAAGAGGATCGAAAATATCATTTATAATATGATAGTTTTCTAAGTCCATATCAGCAAGCTTATCAATAAAGTTCTTTTTATTGTAAACATGTAATTTGATAGATTCGGCTTCATCAACCAATTTACCGGCTTGCTGAAACTCTAAGTTGTTATGCTCGTCTATAATACCGCCTCTAAATACAATAGAAGAAACATGCCCTTCGCCTGTAGCCCTAAAACTTACAATTACTCTTTTTTGCCCCTTTTGCAAGTGCGATTGATCGGGGTCTTCCACCATAGAAGGATTAAAAAATGCTGCAGATTCGATAGAGTATTCATGGGTAAAATAAGCCCCCATTAATAATTGCCTTTCATTAGAAATATTATTTACATCAAATCCAACTTCAGCTATTAAATGCGTTATTTTACTGAAATGCTTACTAAAAATTTTTGTGATATTTCTATGCCTACCCGAAAAATCTCTTAATATTTGATTTAATACCAACAACGCTTCTTCCTCGGTTAGCTGCATAATTCGCTTAATAATTTTTTTAGCCCTTTGCTCACCGCCAGGCATAAAAAAACGAACAATTACTCTTTTTGAATCGGGAGAAAAAAATACAGATTTTCTATTAACAGTAATAGCCATAACAAGATGGTTTAAATTTCATAAGATTATTGAAGTTAACAATTCTTTATCTGAAAAAACAAATTAATTGTTCGATAAAAATTATTTTTTTAAGCAGAATTTTATATGACGAGTTATACTAAAATTATTTTTTAGTTATTGCTATAATACTGTCCCACATTAATTGGGCTGTAATATCCCAATTAAACTTTTTACATTGTTCAAATCCTTTTTCAACTAATTCATTTCTCAGTTTTTCATCTTTATATAATAACATCATTTTTTGAGCAATAGCGTCATAATCCAATGGATCGGCATATAGTGCAGCATCGCCGGCTATTTCGGGCATACTACTTACCGATGATGTAATTACCGGAATTCCGCATTGCATGGCTTCAATAATTGGCACACCAAATCCTTCAAATAAAGATGCAAATACAAGTCCATAAGCCGATGCCATAATTTTTGCTAATTCTTCTTCTTCAACATAGCCTAATAAAATAACATCTGTTTTATGTTTATAGGTTTTTAGTTTTTCAATAATATCGGAGTATTGCCAAGCTAATCTTCCCGCAACCAGTAATTTCATATTACTTCGTTGCCATTTTTTAAACAACGAAAAAGCCTTTAAAACATTCATTAAATTTTTTCGGGGATGAATTCCTCCTACAAATAAAAAATATTCATTTCCTTCTGCATACTGTATTTTAATTTGATGGCGGAAAGAAGTATTTAAAGGAATAAAAAAATCTTTTGCAGCACTATACACCAAATCAATTTTATGCGATACAGCAGGATATTTTTTTATGATATCATTTTTAGAAAATTCACTTACTGTTGCAATACGTGTTGCCTTTTGTAAAAAGCTTTTGGTAAAAAATTTATAATACAATAAATGATGAGCAGGTATTTGTTTAGGGTAATGTAAAAATGCCACATCGTGCACTACCAACAATTGTGGAATGTTAGTAGTTAAGCTGCAAAAACCAAAAGGCTGAATGATAATATCTGGTTGAATAGAACGCAATGCCAGCGGTAGTTTTACATCGTACCAATATTTGAATGACAGTGCATGCCGAGCTTTAGGACGAATAATAACCGGATGAATGTTGGGCGAAAAAATAAATTGATTATCATATTCTCTATCAAAAAGAAAATAGAAATCATGTTCTGCATATTTTTTTGCTATACGCTTAAAAATTTCCTGAACAAAATATCCGTATCCTTCTAATTTGTCTTTTTGTAAAAAAATAGTATTTACCGCAATCTTCATAGTTAATAGTGCATTGTGAATAGCAAGTGTTCGTTATTTCGAATGGAGCGAAAGCAAAGTGAGAAATCTTTTGAGCAGATTCCTCACTTTGTTCGGAATGATTAACGGTTTTTACTTTTTCATTTGTTCGGCCCACTTATCCATCTTCGCTTCTACAATATCTAATGGCAAACAACCATCTTTTAAAAATTCATCATGAAAAGCGGATAGTTTAAAATTAGCACCCAACTGTTGGGTATATTTATTTCGAAGTTCGGTTATTTTTAAAGCCCCAATTTTATAACTCAATGCTTGTGCCGGAATGGCCATATAGCGTTCAATTTCTGCAGTAGCTCCTTCTTCATTAATTTGTTCATTATCCATCATATATTTTATAGCCTCTTCCCGTGTCATATTTTTAGTATGCATTCCAACATCAACAACCAATCTAATTGCTCTATGAATTTCATCTCCTAATGCACCCATGTATTGGTACGGATCGGTATATAATCCTAATTCTTTTCCTAAACTTTCGCAATACAATGCCCAACCTTCTCCATAAGCACCATACCATAAAAATCTTCTAAACTTAGGCAATTGATCGTTCTCCATTTGCAAAGAGTTTTGATAATGATGCCCGGGAATAGCTTCGTGTAAAAACAAACTTTCCATGCCGCTGGTTATATTAAATTTTGTTGCATCAACAATTGGAATATAAAATATGCCGGGCCTAGAGCCATCCGGTGCTCCGGGATTATACTCTGCACTGGCACTTGCTGCTCTAAAAGCTTCGGTTTGCCTTATTTCAAATTTTGTTTTGGGAACTTTTCCAAACATGGTTTGTAGGTTGGGCTCCATTTTTAGTTGAATAGCATGAAAGGCGTTTAAAACATCTTGCGGTGTTTTATAAGGCATAAACTTTTTATCGGTCTTAATGTATTCAAAAAATGCTTTTAAGCTACCGGTAAACCCTACTTCGGTTTTAATCTTTTCCATTTCGGTACGTATTCTTGCCACTTCACTTAAACCGGTAGTATAAATTTCTTCGGGAGTTTTATTAGTAGTTGTCCAATATTTAACTAAATACTTATAATAATCACTTCCATTGGGTACATCATTTATTCCTGTTGAATTACGGGCGACAGGCAAATATTCGTTTGTTAAAAAATCGCTTAACTTTTTATAAGAACTAATCATGTATTGTTGAATGACTTGCGTATATGCTTCGGTTAATCTTTTTTTATCGGCTTCATCAAAATTTTTCGGGAAATTATTAATAGGAGAATAAAAAAGATTTTTGGTAACATCTGTTGTAATCATTGCATTCATTTCAGGAATCATTTTTAAAACCAATGCTTTGGGTAAAACATATTTATTGGTTATTCCTTTTCTAAAATATACAATAGCACTATCCGTCCATTCCCCAAATGCTTTCATTCTCAAAAGCCAATTATCATAATCTTTTACCGTTTTAAAAGGCTGATTGCCGCTTCCACTGCCCATTTGCCCCATGGTAAGTGTTAAACCTTCGAACTGATTTGTGGGAATATAATTAGTATGAAATGCCAATTCTTCTATATTCATTTCCATTTCACGCTTAAAAACATCGTAGCTTAATTGATCATTTTCGTTTAGTTGATCTCGATCAAATTTTTTAAGATAATCACTATACTTTTTATAGAATTCTAATAATTTTTGTCTATACCCATCTGTAAAATCGGCATATAATTTATCGTTAAACCGGTTGTCGCCGATAGCAGTAGCTTCTAAAGGAAATAAAGACATTCGCTCATCGTAATATTTATCTAATAAAGCTCCAAGCTCTTTATTAGCTTCATTATGCTGATTATTATTACTAAGTTTACAACTATTGGTCATTATCAAAACAATTACAGCAAAAAATATTTTTTTCATGAATCGGTTTTAAGTTTTAAATATAAAAACTATTCTTTAATTAGTTGGTAGCACAAGATACTTACATCTTTTCCACCTGAAATAATTGTTGATGAATATAGCAAATCTTGTTTATTAATTTTACAAAATGGGATTACAACAATTAGAACTTTTTGATGCGCTACCTTCCACTCCTGAATTGGAGAAAAAAGTTGTTTTTGCCAACGAAAAAATAAAAGTAAAATTAAAAGAAAAAACTACCGTTACTAATTTACCCGTTAAAAAAATTGAGGAAGTACCCAATATAGTAAGCCCCGAAACCATTACTGCCAACAGTAATAAACGAGGAAGAAAATCGTATAAAGAAAATTATACCAATATTGATGATATGAATGTTCCCGATGATGAAACCTTGCATCAAAAACTATATTACAGCATTAGCGAAGTGGCCGCATGGTTTAATGTTGCTACTTCGCAAATTCGGTTTTGGGAAAATGAATTTGATATTTTACAACCACGCAAAAACAGAAAGGGAGATAGATTATTTAGAGTAGAAGATATAAAAAACTTACAATTAATTTATTATTTATTACGCAACAGAAAGTTTAGTTTAGAAGGTGCTAAAGAATATTTAAAGGGCAATAAACATAAAGCCGAATTACATCTTCAATTAGTAGAATCATTAACAAAATTTCGTTCGTTTTTGGTAGAATTGAAAACAAATTTAACTACCTAATTTTCTAAGCTAAATGCCATATAAGTATCTCCAGAATGTTTTTTTAATTTACCGCCGCCACAAGCAATAACTATATATTCTTTGCCATTAACCTCATATATGGCAGGTGTTGCAAATCCGCAGGCGGGCAAATTAAATTCCCATAATAATTTTCCCGTTCGTTTATTAAAAGCTCTAAACTTCGAATCGCTGGTAGCTGCAATAAAAATTAATCCTCCGGCTGTTACTGCAGGTCCGCCATAATTTTCTGTTCCGGTATGTATCCCCTTGGCTTTCCATTCCGGATAATCGCCTAATGTATCTTTCCAAACAATTGATCCGCTTTGTAAATCAATTGCATTTAAAGTTCCCCATGGAGGAGTAACAGCAGGATATCCTTCTTTCGTTAAAAATTTATTATACCCTGTAGCTCTATACGGCATTTTATTCCATTCATCTTCTATTTTCAATGGTGCTATAAATTTTTTTGATTGACTCGCTTTTATATTTAAAACAAAGGAAGCCAATGCGGTTTTTTCCGATTCGGTTAACTGCTTAAAAGCCGGCATCATTCTTCTGCCCGAATTAAGTAATTGTACAAACTGCTCTTCGGAATATTTTTTTTGAATATTGATTAAAGAAGGATTATTGCCGCTTCCTTGCCTTTCGGTACCATGGCAAGCCATACAAGTATTGGTATACAACCGCTTTCCTGCATCTCTATTTGTTTCATTTGCTTTAATTTGATTGGCAACATTTACCATAGTAAGTATCCATGGCATTTCGCTGGCATTTACATAGATAATTCCGGTTGTAGGGTCAACCGCAGGACCGCCCCATTCTGCGCCACCATCAAAGCCGGGAAAAATGATTGTTCCTTTTTTTGAAGGAGGATTAAACATAGATCCTGTATTATAAGCAGCTAATCTTTTTTTGATGTATTGATAGGAAGAATCGGGTACTAAATGATTGAGATCTTTTTCGTTTAAAGATTGCCGTACAAAAGGAAGTGGCAATGATGGAAAAGGCTGTGTTGCATTAGGCTTTTCTCCTGCCAAGTCCGATAATTGAGGTACCTGCTTTTCAACTATAGGATATATTGGTTTACCCGATCTTCTTTCAAAAAGAAAAATAAACCCGCTTTTAGTTGTTTGTGCAACCACATCTATTTTTTTACCATCTTTTATAATGGTAGTTAAAGTGGGCGGGGCAGGTAAATCTCTATCCCACAAATCGTGATGCACTGTTTGGTAATGCCATATTTTTTTTCCGGTTGCTGCATCTAACGCTAATAAACAATTGGCATATAAATTTTCTCCAAGTCTTTTACCACCATAAAAATCGTATACTGCCGAACCTGTAGGTGCAAATAGAATTCCGTTTTTTTCGTCTAAACTAAAGCCAGACCATGCATTTGCACCGCCAACATGCAAATAAGCTTCTTTATTTTCCCATGTATTAAATCCTTCCTCTCCCGGTTGTGGAATAGTATGAAATATCCATTTTAACTTCCCGGAATGTACATCATAGGCTCTAATATGGCCAGGAGCTGCAGGCATTTCTTCGGCTACGCGTGTACCAATAATTATTAGATTTTTATAAATTATTCCCGGCGTTGTTGAGGCTACATATAAGTTAGCTGCTGTTGTTCCCAGATCGGTATGTAAATCAATATTGCCTTTATTTCCAAAAGATACAATAGGCTTACCGGATGAGGCATTAATACAAAAAAGTTTTGAACCTGCTGCATAAAAAATTCTTTTATCGTTTTCGCCATTGGCATAATAGGTAACACCTCTACAAACATTTAATAAAAAATAACCAAATCCTTTTACATCGTTAGAAGAATAATTTACCGGATTAAAAACCCATAGCTGTTTTCCCGATGCAGCATCTACAGCAAACAACTTTAATTTAGGCGATACCCCATACAACACACCATTTATAATAATTGGATTTACTTGAATTTGTGTCATAGTATCTGCATCACCGGTATGATATTGCCATGCAATTTTTAATTGAGCAACATTATTGGTATCTACTTGCTGCAATGATGAGTAATGATTATTCTCTTTATTACCGCCATACACCATCCAACTTGTATATTTTACGTCATTGGTGTTACAAGAATAAAAAATACCTACGCAAATAATTATACGCCATAAATTAATATTGCTTTTCACGCTTATTACTATTGACTTGAAATAAACTAACAAAAAACTTAAATATCTTTCTTGTAGTTTTTTTGCATTGAAATTAAGTAACATTGTACATGCAACCTATTAAAAATATTATTTTCGATTTGGGAGGAGTATTTATAGATATTCATTATCACCTTACACAAAAAGCATTTGAAAATTTAGGCATTACCAATTTTCATACATTATTTACACAGCACCATGCTTCCGATATTTTTGAACAATTAGAAACAGGTAAAATAAGTGAAGCAGAATTTTATACAGCATTTAGAAAAGAAACCCAATCAAACTTATCTGATAACGAAATAAAAACAGCTTGGAATGCTTTGCTGGGAAGGTTTTCGGCACATAAAATAGAATGGTTGAAAAGTATCAACTCTCGCTATAAAATTTTTCTTTTCTCTAATACCAATCAAATTCATTTCGATGCTTTCATAAAATTATATGAAGAAGATTTTGGTAACAGCAATTTTAACGACCTGTTCATAAAAGCATATTACTCGCATATTATTGGATTAAGAAAACCCTATCCCGAATCGTTTGAATATGTTTTACAAGATCAAAAATTAAATGCGGCAGAAACATTATTTATTGACGATACACTACAAAATATTGAAGGTGCAAAAATAGTAGGCTTACAAACCATCCACCTTAAACCAAACATGAGTTTATTACAGTTGCAACTGTAGCCTTATTTCACTTCTTCAAAATCAATATAATCATCTTTTGCCGAAGAAGTTGTTGGCTTAGTTGTGGTAGCAGCCGTGGGTTGCTGCTGCTGTTGCTCGTAACTATGCTGTTGCTGTTGCATTTTTTGTATGGTATCTTTCATTTGCGATGTGGCTTTACTAACAGGAACAACCAATTCAAATACAAACTTATAAACGAGATATATAACTATTCCCCAAATAATTAATTTAATCATACTGCAAATTTATACGCAATATTTTTTTTCATTTTACCTTTTATCAAATCTTTATTGAAACAGAATTTGGAACTTTAGCAACCATTGTATTACATTTGCATCGGAAAAAGAATTTAAGAAGGGAACGATGATCGTTCCCTTCTGTTTTATGGTTATGACAACAGATATTCAAATACAACAAATAGAACAGTTGGTAAATACCATGTTAGCAAGCGAGCCGGCATTTTTTTGCATTAACATTCGTATTAAACCAACCAATAACATTAAAGTGTTTATTGATGGCGATAATGGATTACCCATTGAAAAGTGTGTAGCATTTAATCGTAAATTATATAAGCTTATTGAAGAAAAAGGTTGGTATCCATCGGGCGAATTTAGTTTAGAAGTTTCATCGCCCGGCATAGATAACCCCTTGCAACAACATAGGCAATACCTTAAAAATAAAGGCCAACTGGTAGATGTGGTTTTTATTAATGGAGAAAAAAAAGAAGGAAAACTACTTGAAGTAACTGCCGAAGATATTATTATTGAACAAACGATAGGAAAGGGCAAAAAGGCTATTACACAACAAGTAGTAATTCCATTTTCAAACATAAAAACAACAACCGTTCAAATTAAATTTTAGAAAATAACGAAGCAACAGCACACCAAACTGAACTTCGTACTTTGTAAATCGTAAATATTATGGCAAGTATCAATTTAATAGATGCATTTCAAGACTTTAAAGATGCTGAAAACTTAGATCGTCCAACGATGATGAAAGTGGTAGAAGATGTATTTAAAACTTTACTTCGTAAAAAATATGGCAGTGATGAAAATTTCGATGTTATTGTAAATGCCGAAAAAGGAGATTTGGAAATTATTAGAAGAAGAATGATTGTTGAAGATGGTGAAGTGGCAAACCCTTTAGCAGAAGTTGCGTATAGCGAAGCCGTTAAAATTGAACCCGATTTTGAAGTGGGCGAAGAATTATACGAAGAAGTAGATATGTTAGATTTTGGTCGCCGTGCCATTTTAGCCGCCAAACAAACATTAGCCAGCCGTATTAGCGATTTAAAGAAAAATGTTTTAGTAAAAAAATATGGCGATAGAATTGGAGAAATTATTTCTGCAGAAGTATATCAGGTTTGGAAAAAAGAAGTTTTATTATTAGATGAAGAAGGCAACGAATTAATTCTTCCTAAATCGGAACAAATTCCACAAGATTATTTTAAAAAAGGCGAAAATACCCGTGCAGTTGTTGCCCGTGTTGATATGAAAAATAATTCGCCTGTAATTATACTTTCCAGAACAAGTCCATTATTTCTTTCCAAATTATTAGAAATAGAAGTTCCCGAAATTTTTGATGGGTTAATTGCCATTAAAAAAATTGTTCGCGACCCCGGAGAAAGAGCCAAAGTTGCTGTTGAATCGTACGATGATAGAATTGATCCTGTAGGCGCTTGCGTTGGAATGAAAGGTAGCCGTATTCATGGAATTGTACGTGAATTAAAAAACGAAAATATTGATGTAATTAACTTTACAAATAATACTCAATTACTAATTCAACGGTCATTAACTCCGGCTAAAATTAGTTACATGAACTTAGATCAAGATAAAAAACAAGCCGATGTATATTTAAAAGCCGATCAGGTTTCGTTGGCAATTGGTCGCCGTGGTGTAAATATTAAGTTGGCTTGCGAATTAACCGGATTTGAAATTGATGTGTTCCGTGAAGATGAAGAACAAAACGATGAATACGATATTGATTTAGATGAATTTAGCGACGAAATTGAAACATGGATTATTGATGAGTTTAAACGCGTTGGTTGCGATACTGCCAGAAGCGTATTAAACTTAACACCTGAAGAATTAGAAAGAAGAACAGATTTAGAAAAAGAAACCATTGCCGATGTAAGAAAAATCTTACAAGAAGAGTTTGATAAAGAATAACTTAAAACCAAGTTTAGTAATACATATTAAACAACAAATGCAACATTGTATTACTGAATATGGTCTCATTAATATAATTTTTTCGTTTAGAATATTTCATAAACGATTGGACAAAAAAAAACTGAATGTCAGAACTCAAATTACCCAGACTGTTAGCAGCAGCCAAAGAATTTAACATAGGGCAAGATACCCTTATTGAATTTCTTTCTAAAAAAGGTTTTAGTAAAGATGATCTTAAGCCCACAGCAAAGCTTACAGAAGATATGTACTATTCTTTACAAGCAGAATTTCAAAGTGATAAAGCAGCAAAAAACAAAGCCGATTTAGTAGAAATTCCAAGAGGTGCAAGTGCTGAAAAAAAGAAAAAAGACGAAGAAGATATTAGCTTTAAAAGAGAAGAAAAAAAAGTTATTACCGTAATTAAAGAAGAACCCAAACCCGAAAAAGAAAAAGAAATTATTGTAGAACCTGTTATCGCTCCTCCTCCTGTTGTTGTTGAAAATATTAAACAACCCGAAGAAATAGTAGAAGCAGTAAAAGAAGTAATAAAAATTGATGCTCCCGAACTTGAAGGACCCAAAATAGTAGATAAAATAGATTTAAGCAGTATTGACTCTTCTACCAGACCAAAAAAAATAATTAAGAAAAAAGATATTCCTACTTCTCCGGAACCTGTCGAAGAAAAAATTATTGAACCTATCCAAATTAAGGAAGAACCTCAAAATCAAGAAAAAGAAATAATTATACCTGAAGAAAAAACAGAAGAAAAAAATCAAGTAGAACCTTCAATTTCTACCCCCGAATCTGCAATTACAGCTCCAACTATTGAAAATATTGAAGTAGAAAAAATAACCGGTCCTAAAATTTTAGGAAAAATTGAACTACCAATTGACAGCGATACAAGACCTAAACCAACCCCGCGAGATATTGATAGAAAACGCAAAAGAATTCCAATAAATAAAGGCGGCGGTAATCCACCACAGCAAGGCGGTGGCGGCGGATTTAACAGAAACCAAGGTGGCAACCAACAACAACATCCTGGCAATAACAGACCTCAACCGCATGGAGGAAATAATTTTAACAGAGATAATAGAGGTGGTCAACAACATGGACCAGCAACCGGCGGTGGTGGCGGATTTAACAGAAACCAAGGAAATAATCAGCAACAAGGTGGTGGCAATAGAGATAACAGAAATAAAGGAAACAATAGAATTGTACAACAACCTCACCATCATCATCGCCACGAAGAAAAGGAAATTGATGCAAAAGAAATACAAGAAAAAATACGCGAAACACAAGCCAAATTAGCCGGTGCAAGTGGAAGAGGTAAAAGTCAGAAAGCTAAATATCGCCGCGAGAAAAGACAAGAAATGGCAGAGGCCATGGGCGAAACACAAGAAGATAACAAATTACAAGTTACCGAATTTGTTACCGTTAGCGAATTAGCCAATTTAATGAATGCTAATTTCACCGATATCATTAGCAAATGTATGAGCTTGGGAATAATGGTATCTATTAATCAAAGATTAGATGCCGAAGTGATAGAATTGGTAGCGGGCGAATTTGGTTTTGAAGTTGAATTTATTAATTTAGAAGATGCCGAAGCTGAATTTGAAGAAAACGAAATAGATAGTCTGGAAAATTTAAACTCACGCTCGCCAATAGTTACAATTATGGGCCACGTGGATCATGGAAAAACATCTTTATTAGACTATATAAGAAGTGCCAACGTTGTGGCTGGAGAAGCAGGTGGTATTACCCAACATATTGGTGCTTA
>JAKAJX010000030.1 GCA_021824855.1 Bacteroidota bacterium
AACTTACCGAAAAAGGAGATATTTACGAAGGCACTGAACTTTCTGCCAAAGGAAGAATTATTCAATTATACCAAAAATATAAAAGGGTTACTGCAATTGCTGCATCTGTTGGCGGTATTATTGCTTTAGCAATAAGTGTTATTGTAACTTCCTTATCACCTTCTCCTAAAAAAGAAGACCTTCAAGAATTAAGTAAAAAGATATATGTTTTAGAAGGAAAATTTAATACCGAAATTAAAAATAAACCTTCCAAATTACCGGAAGGAGCTACCCTAAAAAGAGGTGGAACGGGCTTTTTAATTGATGCAAAAGGTTATATTATTACCAATGCTCACGTTTTAAAAGGCTCATCTTTCGTCAACGTAATTAGCAATAAAAAAGATGAATTTAAAGCGAAAATAGTTTTTGTTGATTTAAATAAAGATTTGGCTATTTTAAAAATAGACGATAAAGATTATATTCCTTTTAAATATCTGCCCTACAATATTGCAAAATCGGGAGATATAAGTTTAGGGGAAGAAGTATTTACATTAGGATACCCACGTAACGAAATTACTTATAGCAAAGGCGATGTTAGTGCAAAAACAGGTTATAATAACGATACTGCAAGTTTTCAAATTCAAATGCCGGCCAATCCTGGTAATAGCGGTGGACCTTTATTAAACAAAAATGGAGAAGTAGTAGGTATTTTAAGTACACGTGAATTAGAAGCAGAAGGTGTAACATTTGCTATTAAAAGCAAAAATATTCATACAATTATTGAAGAAATAAAGAATTCGGATACCTCGGTTCAAAAAATAAAACTACCGAAACACTCAACGCTAAAAGGAATGGATCGCGAAACACAAATTAATAAAATTGAAGATTGTGTATTTATGGTTCAGGCATTTAACAAAAAATAATTACTTACACCAAAATATATACGTAAAGAGCCGAATAATCACTTATTCGGCTCTTTATCTTTAAATACTATTACTTCAGAATACTTCTACATTATAACCATAAATTAGTAGGATATTCTCCACTATTCACTAAAGTATTAATGCTTTCCTGAACACCAGGTGCATCTTCCTTATAAGTTACTCCAAACCATTGTGCAGAAGTAGGAATTACTTTTATTACTCCTTTACCGGATTTTACAAAAGCATCGGCAACAATTGGAATAAAAAACTCGCTTTTAGGATTCTGCATATTTTTATCTAAAAAATTGCTGAAAAGTTGCTCACTATATTCAAATACTCCGGGATGAAATCCCCAGAAATTCATACTTACACTTGCGTTTTCACTTACTTCATGTAAACCGGATTCATCTTCATAAGTAATAATTCCTTGTTCATTTCTATAAATTTTTGTACGCTCGTTGATATCGGTTAAATCATCATTTTCGTCAACGGCACAAACACCTCTACTAACGCTACCATTGCTACTTAAAGTTTTTTTCAATTCATACCCAATAATGGCATACGTTTTTTCATTAACACCGGATGTTAAAAATTCATAGGCTTTTTTAAATCCATCTCGTCCATAAAAATCATCTGCATTAATAACAGCAAAAGGTTCATTTACTTTTCCTTTACAACAAAGTACGGCATGTGCTGTACCCCAAGGCTTTGCTCTTTCAGCAGGGATAGTTCTATTGTTAGTGAATAGTTTTAACTCCTGAAAAACGTAATCTATCTCAACTTTGCCTTTTAGCTTATGCTCAAAGGCTGATTGAAACATGTCTAAAAACTCTTCTCTAATAATAAAAACTACTTTGCCGAATCCGGCTTTAATTGCATCATAAATACTGTACTCCATAATGGTTTCTCCACTAGGA
The DNA here is from genome assembly GCA_021824855.1 of Bacteroidota bacterium. Classification (GTDB taxonomy): domain Bacteria; phylum Bacteroidota; class Bacteroidia; order Chitinophagales; family Chitinophagaceae; genus JAKAJX01. The sequence goes on from JAKAJX010000030.1 coordinate 1,820, forward strand.
CCAAAGGATTGTGTTTGTTTCATACTGCCATAGCGACTTGCCATTCCAGCAGCCAAAATAACAAGGGTCGGTTTCATAAAAAATTGATTTTAGTATTCAAATTTAATTAATATCAGCAATGCAACAATAATTTTGTGGTATGATAGATAATTTATTGCAGCTTAATAAAGTTTTTATTCAACCTCTTTTACATGAATCAGAAATTACGTTAGATATATTAAGATTGGATGTAATTAATGAAACTGTTAGCGGAAACAAATGGTTTAAATTAAAATATTACTTACAAGAAGCAGTGCAAAAGCGATATGCAACTATTGCCACATTTGGCGGATATTTTTCGAACCATATTGTAGCTACAGCATATATGTGCAATGCATTAGGCTTAAAAAGTATTGGAATTATACGAGGCGAGCGCCCAAAAATATTATCGCACACGTTGCAAAATGCAAGCAAGTATGGAATGCAATTGATATTTATGCCAAGAGATAAATACAAAAAAAAAGCAGATATAATTGAAAGTTTTACCAACGAAAACTGGTATTGGATAAATGAAGGTGGATACGGAGAATTAGGTGTAAAAGGAGCTGCAGAAATTTTTAATTGGATTGACAATTCGTATAGCCATATTATAGCTACAGCCGGAACCGGCACCATGTTGGCCGGCTTAATTACCGCAGCAAAAGAGCATCAGCAAATTATTGGGGTTAATGTAATGAAAGGAAATGAAGCATTGGAAAATGAAATTTATTTTTTGCTGCCGGAGAAAGATAAAAACAAAAAATTTATACTGCTGAATAAATATCATTTTGGCGGGTATGCCAAATGCCCGAATATTTTAATTGAATTTATGAATGACATTTGGAACAAGTACCATTTACCTACCGATTTTGTATATTCAGCCAAATCGATATATGCAGCATTAGATTTAATGAAAGAAAAATATTTTTACGGTGGAAGTAAAATATTGGTTATTCACTGTGGTGGATTACAGGGAAATAATTCTTTACCCAAAAATATTTTGCAATTTTAATTTTTATCAGTTATTATATTTGTTTCAATGAAAAAAAAATTGTTACCGTTTTATTGCTTATTCTTTTCTGTGCTTATTGCCTCTCAAATTATTTCTCAGGAAACTTTGCCTCATTTTCAAGTAATAGAAATATCAAAAGATAAAATAAAAATAAACTGGAATAATACTTATACAACACTAACACAAGTTTCGGTACAAAGCTCGTTCGATAGTTTAAAAATGTTTCAAACAATTTTCACAACACAATCTCCCAATTTACCAACAAATGGATTTATTGATAAACGCAGTATCGGTGGCATGAAAAGGTTTTACAGAATTTTTTATGTGTTCGAAGATGGTAATTATTTTTTTACAAAATCGAAAGCAGCTTCAAGAGAAATAGAATTTAAAAATAGCATGCCAATAAATACAGACGATAGTTTAAATGATGCTGCCAATTATAGTTATATTGAAAGGAAAAGAATATATACCGATATTATTATTGACAATTTAAATAAGTCTGTAAAAACCAACCCAATTAAACAACTAACAGAAAAAAGATTTGTTACCATTTTCAATAACACAAAAGATTCTTTATTATTTGTTTTTGAATACCCAGATTACAAAAAATTTAAAGACAGTATTATTACTCAAACAAAAGATACAATTGAAATTATAGGATATAATGATGTGGTTTTAAAAAAGTTTATACCAAAAATAGTTTGGAAACCATCGCAATATGTATTTACCAATATCAAAGGCCAATTAAATATTGAATTGCCTTTTGCAAAAGAACATACCTATAATATTAAATTTTTTGAAGAAAATGGCACAGAACTTTTTGAAATAAAACATGTAAAAGAGGAAAAATTAACTGTTGAAAAATTAAATTTTTTACATGCAGGATGGTTTAATTTTGAGTTGTATGAGGATAATAAATTAAAGGAAAAAAATAAATTTTATCTCGAAAGCGATTTTTAAATAAGTACTGCATTAAATACTGTTTCAAAATTTCGTTTTACTTTTTCTTTCACTTCATTAAAATCTATTTCTCTGTTTAACTCTTTTTGCAAAGAGGTTACTTGTTTGTTTTGAATACCACATGGAATAATATTATTGAAGTACGATAAATTAGTATTTACATTCAACGCAAAACCATGCATGGTAACCCATCGGCTGCATTTAATACCCATTGCACAAATTTTTCTTTCTTTACCTATTTCGTGTGGGTTTAACCACACACCTGTTTCGCCAATACTTCTATCACCTTTCAATCCATATTCAGCTAATGTTAAAATAATAACTTCTTCCAAACTTCTTAAATACCAACTTAAATCTGTTTTAAACTTATCTAAATCCAAAATAGGATATCCAACAATTTGCTGCGGCCCATGAAATGTAATATCTCCTCCCCGATTTATATGAAAAAAATCAATGCCATTTAGTTTCATTTCGGCATCGCTTATTAAAATATTTTCTTCTTTTCCGCTTTTTCCCAATGTATATACGGGCAAATGCTCTACAAACAATAAATGATTAATGGTTGAAGAAGCATCTCCACCAGTAGCTTTTTTTTCAACATTTTGCTTTAATAGCAATTCTTGTAAATCCCAAACTTCTTTATAGGGTTTCATGCCCAAATCTTTAAAAAACACTTGTTGCTTCATTTTGTAAAAGTAAAACTTTTGCACTTTGAAGTTCTTGAACTTATTTTGTTTTATGAAGGAAGAATTATTATCCGAGCAAATAGAGCAAGTCGAAGAGATTTATGAACGTAAAACTTTTACAATAGATAAAGGCCAAGAACCTTTACGCATTGATAAATGGATTCAATCGAGATTGGAAAATGCTACCAGAAATAAAGTACAAAATGCAATTAATGCCGGTTTTGTAACTGTAAACAATAAAGCAATAAAAAGTAACTATAAAGTAAAACCCGGAGACGATATTTTATTATTAAGTCTTATTAATCCGGAATATACCGAGGTTAAACCCGAAAATATTCCATTAAATATTGTTTACGAAGATGAAGATGTTATGGTAATAAATAAGCCATCGAATATGGTGGTACATCCCGGTGTAGGCAATTATACAGGAACATTGTTAAATGGAGTAGCTTATTATTTATTACAAAACAATCCTGAACTAAATGAAGATACTTTGCCACGTTATGGTTTGGTACATAGAATAGATAAAAATACTACCGGATTAATTGTTTTAGCCAAGAATGCAGATTCGGCAGCAAATTTGGCAAAACAGTTTTTTAATCATACTGTTCAAAGAAAATATATTGCCTTAGTTTGGGGCGATATGGAGCAAAATGAAGGAACTATTGAAGCAAATATTGCACGCCATCATCAGTATCGAAAAATGTTTACAGCTTATCCGGATGGAGAAACCGGAAAACATGCTATTACACATTATAAAGTAATGGAAAGATTTCATTATACCACTTTAGTAGAATGTGTTTTAGAAACAGGAAGAACTCATCAAATTAGAGTACACATGAAACATATTGGCCATACACTTTTTAACGATTGGGAATATGGAGGCAATACCATCTTAAAAGGAACAGTGTATACCAAATACAAACAGTTTGTAGATAATTGTTTTGAAGTATGCGGCCGCTGTGCTTTACATGCAAAAACTTTGGGCTTTATTCATCCAAAAACTAAAAAAGAAATGTTTTTTGATACCACATTGCCCAACGATATGTTATTGTTAATTGATAAATGGAGAAAGTATGCTTCTAATCTAAAAATTAATTAAATAATGTATTGCCTTTCCAATCTATATTTAAACTAATTTGATGAAACATATTTTGCTGATAAAACCCTGTTGCATACCGAAGGTGTATTTTTTTTAAATATGCTCCAATACCTAAAGTAAATCCATTTAAACCGTTAGTTGTATTATAAATATTTAAATCATGCCGATTTAAAAAATTAAATGCAGCAGTAATTTCAAGCTGATCGGAAATGAAAAATTGTGTAGCCAATACTAAATGCGATACAATTTTATTTAATGCCGAATTGCTTGCACTATTGCTATTATCTCCTACAAAATTATTAAAGCTACTATCGCTATAATACATATTAAATGCTTGTAAATGATGGGCAGTTAATGAAAACTGAATAGGTGCATGTGCTAAACGCTTAGTTACTCCTAATTGCATATCAAAAGGCAATTGCTCTTTAACCGAATTGGCGGAATAACTTTTTAACTGTGCACCCCAATTTTTTGTTACAAACCCCACTTGAAATAAATGAACAGAATCGTAATAATTAATTCCTATATCTACGGCCAACCCATTACTTCTATATTGCCCATAATTACTCGATATAAATTTAAGTGTAGCACCATACCACCAATGTTGTAAATATTTACGAGAAGCCATTATTTGCAGCACATTATCGTTTGGATGAAAATTTCCTAAAATATTTCCGGCAGCATCTGTTTGTGTAATATTTCCATAATCAAAATAATTAACACCTAAAGCTATATTAGTTGAAGATTTTGATAAATACCAAGCAGAAGTTGCACTGTAATTTCTTATACCGGCAAAATAATTATTAAACGAGCTACTTAATTGTAAATTCATTTGTTGCCTTAATAAGGCAGGGTTGGCAAAACTCATTGAAACATCATTCGTAATATTAGAAATATTTACTCCGCCTAAAGCCGATAACTGTGCAGAGTTGGGCTGATTGATAAAATTATACACGGTATTACCACCCAACTGCTGGGCGTTGGATAAAATACCAATAGCCAAACTTATTAATATAGCAATTAAACGAAACCTCATAGCACGATGAAGATAAAATAAAGTTTGCTGTAATATTTCATAAGCTTGTTGTAAGAAAGATAAAATGAGATAAACCTTTTAAAAAAATAATCCCCCATAAAGATGGGGGATCTTAACCCTTAAAACAACCAACATGAAAAAATCTGTTGATTGAACAAATACAAAGTTGATAAAGTTTTGTTTAAAAACAAATCAATTTCTATTAACGGCAACTATACAAGCGCCAAATCAAGTACTTGCTGCATAGTTTTAACATAATGAAATTCCAATCCTTTAATAAAATTGCTATCAATTTCCTGAATGTCTTTTTCATTTTGCCAGCACAAAATAATTTCTTTTAAACCCGAACGCTTAGCTGCTAATATTTTTTCTTTAATTCCGCCAACCGGTAATACTTGTCCACGTAAAGTAATCTCACCAGTCATGGCTAAATATGGTTTTACTTTTCTTCCCGTAAAAGCAGATGCCAAAGAACTAAGCATGGTAATACCGGCACTGGGACCATCTTTGGGCACCGCTCCTTCGGGTACATGAATATGAATAGATTTTTTGGCTACATCTTCCGTATTTAATCCAATTTTTTTGGCATTAGCATGTAAGTAAGTTAAAGCTGTAGAAGCACTTTCCTTCATTACATTTCCTAAGTTTCCGGTAAGTTTTAATTCGCCTTTACCTTCACTTAAAATAGTTTCAATAAAAAGAATATCTCCTCCAACATAAGTCCATGCTAAGCCAACTGCAACACCAGGCATATTAGCAGTTTTATAAATTTCATTGCTATATCGGGGTTGACCTAAAATTTTTTGAACATCGGCCGAAGTAAGAGTAGGTTTAATTTTGTTTTTGATAGCCAATTCTTTTGCTTCATACCGCATGATAGAAGCAAGTTGCCTATCTAATTCACGAACACCACTTTCTCTTGTATAGTTTTCAATTATTTTTTCTACTACTTTATCGTGAATGGTAAATTTTATGTCTTTTAATCCGTGAGCTTCTCGTTGTTTAGGAATTAAATGTTGCTTGGCTATTTCTACTTTTTCTTCAATGGCATAACCACTGAGATCAATTATTTCTAACCTATCTCGCAATGCGGGCTGTATATTTTGTATATTATTGGCTGTAGCAATAAATAATACTTTACTTAAATCGTATTCTAATTCTAAATAATTATCGTAGAAAGAATGATTTTGTTCGGGATCTAACACTTCTAATAAAGCAGAAGATGGATCTCCTCTAAAATCGTTACCAATTTTATCAATTTCATCCAAAATCATTACCGGATTAGAAGATTTTATTTTACGAATATTTTGTATTACTCTTCCTGGCATTGCACCTATATAGGTTTTCCGATGCCCTCTAATTTCACTTTCATCATGTAATCCGCCTAAACTTACTCTAACATATTTTCTTCCAACCGCATGAGCAATACTTTTACCTAAAGATGTTTTGCCAATACCCGGAGGTCCGAGAAAACAAAGTATCGGACTTTTCATATCGCCCTTTAATTTCAATACGGCCAAATATTCTAAAATTCTGTTTTTAATTTTTTGCATGCCGTAATGATCGGCATCTAAAATTTTTTTGGCATTATTTAAATCGTAGTTATCGTTAGTATATTCTTGCCATGGCAGGTCTAATAACAAATCCAAATGATTATACACAACCGAATAATCGGGGGTGGAAGGATGCATTCTTTCCAATTTTTCTATTCCCGATTTAAACATGGCTTTTGCAGATTCTGTCCAATGTTTTGCTTCGGCTTTCTTCTTCATTTCAACTAATTCGCGTTCATTAGTATCACCACCTAGTTCATCTTTAATGCTCTTTAATTGTTGTTGTAAAAAATATTCTCTTTGCTGCTTATCTATTTCCGTTCTTGTTTTATTGGTTACTTTATTTTTAAGTTCGGCAAACTGAAGTTCTAATTGCAATAACTGCATTAACTTTTCGGCTCTTTCTTTTATATTATGAATTTCAAGAAGGTTTTGTTTTTCTGCAATATCATTATTTAAATTACTACTTACAAAGTTGATTAGGAAAGAAGCACTTTCAATATTTTTTAGAATAATAGAAGCTTCAGTTGGTAAATTGGGAGATAACTGAATAATTTGTGCGGCCAAATCTTTAATAGAACTAATGTACGCATTAAAATGATCATCATCGGTGGTTACAGGATCTTCGAATAGTTTTATGGCGGCTCTAAAATAAGGGTCTTCGGAAATAACGTGCAATAATTCAAATCGTTTCTTTCCCTGAATAATTACGGTAGTACCTCCATCGGGCATTTTAATAAGCTTTACAATTCGGGCAACCGTACCTACTTGACATAAATCTTTTATTTCAGGCTCTTCCACTTGAGCATCTCTTTGTGCAATTACACCAATCAATTTATCGCTTTTATATGCTTCATTAACTGCTTTTATACTTTTATCTCTTCCAACAGTTATGGGCAATACAACACCCGGAAATAAAACAGTATTTTTTAAAGGAAGAATAGGCAAACTATCCGGAATAACTATTTTTTCTTGTTCGGTATCACTTTCATTAATTGGAATGATGGGCATAAAGTCGGCATCTTCTTCCGAAAGCAAAAATGTTTTATTACTATTAATCATATCATTTATTTCAATGGTCAAAATGTCATCAACTAAAATTTTTAATATTGATTTTAGATGAGAGGATAAAGTAACTCAATATTAATGCCACCAACAAAGATTTATATCAGTAAAGTACAAAATGGCATAAAAAATCCCGCCAAAAGCGGGATATAAATACTTGTAATTCTATATTTCTATAATCTCAACCCAATTCCTAATTGAATTTGTTGGCTATTCCATGTATCTTGACTAGATATATTATTTAAATCACTTATTCCAATTGCATATCTTCCATAAATTCTAAACGCTGCAAGATTTAATTGAATACCACCAACCATAGATACATCGCCTTGCTTAAATGCATTTTCTCCGGTTTCCATAACTGAATTATTATTGCTCATTAAAATGCTAAACTGCGGACCAACATTTAAGGTTACTAACTTATTTAAATTGTATCGTAATAAAATTGGAATTGAAAGATAATTTAAATTGAATGGATGATTTAAATTAAAATTAGAATATACCGCATTAAGTCCGGATGTAGTTGTAGAAGAAATTTCGCTAAATAAAATTTCGGGCTGAATACCTATTGTATTGGTAAAATCTATTTCCGAAAATAAGCCGGCCTGATATGCTAAATTGAAGTTCTGGTTAAACGATCGTCCGGATATTTCAGTAAAATTAGAACCTGCTTTAATACCCCATTTAATATCCTGAGCTTGTGTAATAATGCCAAAAAATAATATGGCAAATAATAAGGCAACAACTTTTTTCATGTTTTTTAATTTTTATACTATTGTCAATGATAATGCCAAATTGTTTTAATAAAAATAAAAATTATTAGTTAGTTAATTCTATTAAAGTTATTTCGGGCATGATGCCTACCCTACCCGGATATCCAATAAAACCGTAACCTCTATTAACATAGAGTTTTTGTTTCTGTTCTTCATATAATCCGGCCCATTCTTTATACATCCATTGCACCGGACTCCATTTAAAATAAGGATTATCTACCCCAAATTGAAAGCCATGTGTATGCCCAGATAAAGTTAAATCTATGTCGGGATATTCGGTTCTTACTTGAGCATCCCAATGACTTGGATCGTGGCTTAATAAAATTTTAAAAGGATATTTTTCGGAACCGGAATAGGCTTCTTTCATTTTGCCATACTTAGGAAACCTGCCTTTTGCACCCCAATTTTCAATGCCCAATAATGCAATTGACTGATTGCTTTTTTCGAGAATTACATGTTCATTCATTAATAGTTGCCATCCTAATTGAGCATGCACTTGTTTTAATTGCTCTAAATTTTGCTTCTTTGCTTCTGCCGATGGCCAACTAACATAATCGCCATAATCGTGATTACCTAACGTACTATATACACCCATTGGGGCTTTCAGTTGACTAAATACATCCATATAATCGTTCATTTCCTCGTGCCGATCATTCACTAAATCGCCGGTAAATAAAATTAAATCGGGATTTTGTTTTAAAATAATATCAATTCCTTTTTTAACAGCCGGTTTATTTTGAAAACTTCCGCTATGAATATCGCTGATATGAATAATTTTCAATCCTACAAAAGCATTGGGTAAATTGGGAAATGAAAGTTTTACTTTTCGTAATTGATAATTGTATTTATTACTAAACCCATAAAGCAACGTACCAAATAAACTACTACCCAAACCAATACCCAGCCAACTTAAAAAAACAGAACGAGAAATAGCACCTTCTGCATCGGCAAAATGTGCTCCTGTACTCGAAAATATTTTGCTCATAATAAAAAGCATTAACCGCCTAATATCATCTAACAAAAAGAATATTGACCCAATAATTTTGGCAAAAAATAATCCTACCAAAATGGCAAAAATATAATTACGAAATACTTTTGAAACTTGTAAAACATAGATATACGGAAAGGAGATTAGTAACAATAGTGTAGCTCCGCTTACAACCCAATACACTGTATGAATAATTATTTTAGATTTTTCTGAACTATTAATTGAAACAACTTTTACAGCTTGAAATACATAAATATCAATTACCAACATTATTGCAGCAATAATAAACCATGTTCCGGAATTTCTCATTGAGTTGTATTTATTGAATA
>JAKAJX010000261.1 GCA_021824855.1 Bacteroidota bacterium
TTAGTAATTGCTACAAAAGTATTTAACTGCCACTATTGTGTTGCAATATTCCATCCTTCTACTTCTAATTTTTGATATTTATCATGTAAAATGGATGTAGGGATAGCAGCTGTTACAATTATATTTTCACCCGGTGCTAATGAAAAATAATTATTACTCCAAAGTGTTGGAAAAATTTCTTCATTACCATCTGTAAATTTTGCATGTATAAAAAACGCTAACTGATTTGTGGGATTACTGATTTGAATAGTCCATTGTTCAGTTGTATTTAATTTTTCTTTTTTAATAATTTGTGTTTTTATTTTTACCGAAGGCATATTTTTTAATTCTTTAAAATTGTGATGGGGAGCCATCCAATACACGTTGTGCGAAATATTTTTGCCGCTACCATCTTTTGCATTTAATACCATAAAATAAATTTCTTTGCTGTTCTTTAATATGCTTGCAGCAGATAGTATTTTTTTTACATCGGATGCAGTGGTACTTACCGTATCGTTGTGTTGAAATATTTTTTTTCCATCAACAGAATAAATTTTTGTATCAACAGAAATATTTTTAATTGGTTGATAGGTTCTGTTAATGATGGCAACACTTGAATCGTCTGCATTAAATTGAATATGCAATGGTTGGCAGGTTTGCTGAATATAATAATATCCTGCATTGGGGGCATAATAATAATCGAATATTTGCCATATTACACTGGGAAATGCCGGATTTAATTTCCATAACATTACGCCACCATTATCATTAAGTTTATGTGCAGCTGCTTCAAATATTCCGCGATAACCATCTGCATTCATCAATTGCATTTTATACGAAAAATCTTTCAAATCGGTTGGTGTGCCAAAACGTTGTATCATTTCATTGTAGTACAACTCATAATGTCCATTACCACTGCAGGCATCATGATAACCCCAAGTATTATTTAGTGGAAAAGGCAGGGTTGAGTCGGGTGTTAAATTGGGAATAATTTTATGTAAAGTTTCGTAAGGAGGTTGAGAAGGAATACCGGTTTCATCTTTAAATAACCAATCTTTTCCGGTATTTATTTTAGTAAAATAGTAAGAAGGATCTTCCCATTTATACGATCCTCCACTATATACACCACCAGCCAATCCATCGGGCCATGAACCTTTCCAATCGAGTGATAGTTTTGCGAATCCGGATGAGCTGGGAATAAATGGACGAGTACCATCTAATGCTATTACATTATTTCGCATAGCATTGTATAATTCTTTTCGAGCATGACCTTCATTTCCCCCCGTCCATACCAATAGCGATGGGTGATTGCGTAAACGATAAATGGTACTAATTACATTATTGGTGAAAACATTTCCTTGATACGGATATGCTGCAGAGCCTTTAAATTCTCCATTGGTATCGCCTGTAATCCAAAAATCTTCCCAAACCAATAAGCCGTATTTATCGGCTAAATCAAAAAACATATCAGGGGGTGCAACACCGCCACCCCATATTCTCAATAAATTAAGGTTGGCATTTTTGCATAATAATAATTCATTATCAAAACGAACAGAATCTTCTTGCAACATCATATCGGGCACCCATGCTCCACCATCTAAATGAATTCGTTGTCCATTTACATAAAACTCTCTTTTGCCCCATCCATTTACCGTGCTGAATTTTGATGTTGTGGTTCTAATGCCAAAAAGAAAACTGATCTCGTCTGAAATGGTTGCATTGTTTTCAAGTTCAATTTTAATTTTATACAAATTAGGTTTACCATATCCAACAGGCCACCACAAATGCGGATGTTGAATAATGAGTTGCTTAAAATTATTGGCAGTAAAGCTAATTTCTTTATGTTCTTTATTAGTAAGTGTAATAGGTTGTGTTATAGTAAAACTCTTTCCTGTAAAGGTTTCCGGCGAAATGGTAATATGTAACTTTCCATTGGCAGTAGTATTACTTTGGTTGGCTACCATTACATGCAGTGCAAGTGAAGCTATGTTGGTATCGGGTAAGGAAGGTAAATCTGTAATGATGTGCGGATGTTGTATAATTAGTTTACCCGAAGTTCTTAAAAAAACAGGTTGCCATATACCCATATTGCGATCATGCACTTCAGGTATCCAATCCCATCCTGCCGAACAGAGCATGGTAACATTTTTGCCAATATCGCCCGTTGGACCACCATTTGCATAAAAATCGCCTAAAGCATTTAATTGCGGATGTGCCGGTAAGCCAGCATAATCTAATGGATAAATTTTAACAGCTAAAACATTTTTATTTCCAATATTAATTTCATTACTAACATCTAACACAAATTCGGCAAACATGCCCACTATGGTAGAAGAATCGGCTATTAATTTTCCATTTAACCAAACATCTGCTCTATAATTAATTCCTTTAAATATTAGTTGAAATAATTGGTTCTTATCTGTAACAGGCACATCAAAAGTTGTTCTATACCAATAAGCTTTATTCCATGGATTAGGTACATTGGGAATATGAGAGTATTGTTCTAAATGATATTCGTGGTTAAAAGAATCGGAAGCATCGGGAATAAACATATTATTCATACCAATATAAGGATTGGGATATACATTGTTCTTAACCAATCCGGTTAATACCGTTGAAGGTACTTGTACCGGAAACCAATAATTTGTTTCGTGATAGGTTGGAGTAGATATTTCTTTTCCACTTTCTTTAATAATGTAGGAAGATTGTAATTGAAAATCTTTAAGCTGTACTTGCTTTATAGTAGTTTGAGCAATTAAAGAAGTTGAAAAAAAATATATCAAAATTGGCGTTAGGACTATTTTCATACAACTATTTTTTCGAAGGTAAAAAGGGAATTTGCAAAGAAGCTGTTTTTGGGTAATTCAATATTATAAATTGCTTTATTGGTGTAGGTTAATAGAAAACCATTTATTGGTTATATTTGAGTAAATCAATTATTATGCAACCTAAACCCACATTAATTGCTTATTGCAAACCAATCATATTATTTGCAATAGGTATAATTTATGCAAACAGTATAGTGGCACAGCCAACATACAATACACAACAAGTAGATGAATTTAAAAAGCAAATTATACAAACAATCAGCGGCAATGAAAAAGGTGTTCAGGAAATGGTTGACATGATTTTTAGTTATGGCGAATTAGGTTTTCAGGAATTTGAAACCTCTAATTATCTTATCAATTTTCTTGAAAAAAATGGATTTACGGTAGATAAAAAAATTGCCGGAATACCTACTGCATGGATGGCTAAATGGGGTAGTGGTAGTCCTGTTATTGCTTTAGGCAGCGATATTGATTGTATTCCAAAAGCATCACAAAAACCGGGAGTTGCCTATAAAGATCCAATTGTAGAAGGAGCTCCGGGTCATGGTGAAGGCCATAATTCTGGTCAGGCTGTTATTATTTATGCAGCTTTGGCCATCAAAAATGTGTTGCAAAAAAACAATATGCAGGGAACAATCATTATTTGGCCCGGCGTTGCAGAAGAATTATTGGGTAGTAAAGCATGGTATGTACGAGATGGATATTTTAAAAACGTAGATGCCTGTATTTTTACCCATGTTGGAAGTGAGTTTAATTGCGATTATGGTGATCCGGGAAATAATGGATTAGTATCAGTTCAGTTTTCTTTTGAAGGAGATGCAGCACATGCTGCCGGAGCACCTTGGCGTGGTAAAAGTGCTTTAGATGCAGTAGAACTAATGGATGTTGGATGGAATTTTAAAAGAGAACATTTAAAACCTACTCAACGTTCGCATTATGTAATAACCGATGGTGGAGATCAGCCCAATGTGGTTCCTTCTAAAGCAAGTGTTTGGTATTATTTTAGAGAAAGAAATTATACCGATATTAAAAATATGTATCAGGCAGGAATTAATATAGCAAAAGGTGCAGCCTTAATGACAGACACCAAAATGAAGTATCAAATTTTAGGAACAGCATGGCCCGGCTATTTTAACCAACCCATTGCAGAAGTAATGCATACCAATATTGTAAAAGTTGGAATGCCTAATTGGAGTAGTGAAGATCAGCAATTGGCCAAGGCGGTACAAAAATTAATGGAGGCACCGGCAACAGACCAAAATGGTAAAGCTATTAACGGATTAAAAACCAGCATTGATTCTTTAAAAGGTTCTGTACATTTTTCATGGGGTGGCGGCTCGGATGATATTGCCGATATTTCTTGGAATGTTCCAACTATTGTTTTGTATTACCCTGCTAATATCCCCGGTTTAAAAGGGCATCATTGGGCTAATGCTATTGCAATGGCTACACCTATTGCTCATAAAGGCACTATTGCAGGAGCAAAAGTTACTGCTTTAACTTTAATAGATTTATATACCAATCCTTCAATTATTGCTAATGCAAAAAAATATTTTACAAATGTTCAAACAAAAGAAACCAAGTATCAACCATTTCTTTCTGCAACCGATAATCCGCCTACTTACTTAAATAAAGAAACAATGGATAAGTATAGAACTGAAATGAAAAAGTATTATTACAATCCGGCAAAATATAAAACATATTTAGAGCAATTAGGTATTCATTATCCCACACTCGAAAAAACTAAATAAAATAAAATTTAATTATTCCTTATAACATGCAGCAAGTTTTACTTTTATAGAATCCTTAGTTTCGTACACTATTTCATATATTTGGTAAATACTATCTATATTAGTTTATGAGGGGAAATAAAAAAATAATACTTTTTATTGGGCTAATTGTGTTAACTGTAAACGTTTTTGGGCAATTTGAACCTGATAGACTTAGATTAAATATTGGATTAGGAACAAGTTCTTATTTAGGAGATTTAATTAAGCAGCATGTTCCTATTGTGAAACAAGTTTCGGCAGATTTTACTGCCGGAATTACTTACGATGTTAGTCCGGATATTCCCCAATTACGAGCCAGATTAAATATATCTTTATTGGGCATAAGAGGTAATGATAATTTTAACCCACGATTAGATTCTAGAGCAAGAAACTTAAACTTTAAAAGTACTGTTTGGGAAATTGCCCCCATGATTGAATACGATTTGGTTGATAGATCAGTATATAATATTGTACCGTATGTATTTGCAGGAGTAGGAATATATCACTTTAATCCCTATACATATCTTCAAAATTTTAATGGTAAAGTGTATTTACATGATATTGGAACCGAAGGACAATTTTTAGAAGATGCTACTAAAAAAAGTTTAGGTATTGGTAATAATAGCTATAAACTTACCCAATTAAATATTCCTCTTGGTGTTGGGTTGAGGTATGAAGTTTCGGAAACATTTTCTCTGGGTATTGAATTAAATTATCGAGTACTTTTCACCGATCATTTAGATGATGTAAGTGCCAATAAATATGTACCCAAAGGTACTTTTCTTGCTTCTCCGGCTTATAATCATCCATATAATGGTTCTTCTTGGACGGTTGGTCAATTGGCAGAAGCTTTATCTTACAGAGGCATATCCGTTGATGGATTTAATTATAATTATAACTTGCGAAGAGGTAATCCCAATAATAAAGATGCTTTTTATTCTTTACAAATAATGGCTACTTTTCGATTGGATAATTTGCCTTTTGGTAATAATGGACCTTTCTCCGGCAGAAATCGCAGTTACGGGTATTAGATTAGAAACTCAATAATATTAAAAATAAAGGGCATTCTAAAAGAATGCCCTTCTTCAACCCTAAACCCTTAAAAAAACTTATTAGTAGTAATAAAAATAGTGCCAATTATTCTATTAAAAGTTAGAATCTTTCCAATTTTGAAAAAAAGAAGTCGCCTTCTATCATTGCATTTTCATCACTATCACTTCCATGAACCGCATTTTCTCCTATCGAAGCAGCAAATTTTTTACGAATAGTACCTTCCTCTGCCAATGCAGGATTGGTAGCACCAATTAATTTTCTAAAATCTGCAACAGCATTTTCCTTTTCTAAAATGGCAGCTATAATGGGGCCGCTACTCATAAATTCAACTAACTCGCCATAAAATGCTCTTTCTTTATGAATGGCATAAAATTCTCCGGCTTGTTCTTTAGTTAATTTAATCCATTTTAAGGCTTTTATAGAAAAACCTGCTTTAATAATTTGATCTAAAATAGCACCCGTATCGCCTTTAGAGGTAGCATCGGGTTTAATCATTGTAAATGTTCTGTTACTCATAATATCTGTTTTAAAATTCGCCGCAAAAGTAATGTTTTGATTTTGTAGCAAATAATAATGCAATAATCTTTTCAAACAGAGGAATGAATACGATAGAATTCCGCTATTTTTGCCGGCAATTGTATGAAACCAATCTCAGAATTTTATTCTTTTTTAGCGGCCGAGAAAAAAAAAATAATTATTACCACCCATCAAAAGCCCGATGGAGATGCAATGGGTTCTTCTCTTGGGCTATACCATTTTTTAATTAGTTTAGGGCACGAAGTAGTAGTAATATCGCCTACTAATTGGGCAAGTTTTTTAGATTGGATGCCCGGAGTTAAAAACGTATTGGATTTTGAACAAAATACAGAAAAAGCCAAAAACCTAATAGCAGCGGCAGATTGGTTATTTTGTTTAGATTTTAATATTCTGCACAGAACTAAAAATATGGAAAAAGTTCTGCAAGAAATGAATGCCGTTAAAATATTAATCGATCATCATCAACAGCCACAAACCGAAGTATTCAATTTTGGGAACAGCAATATCCAAAAAAGTTGTACCTGCGAAATGGTGTACGATTTAATTGTAGAATCGGGGCATTCTAATAAAATTTCAATAGATACAGCTACTTGTTTATATACGGGGGTTATGACAGATACCGGGTCTTTTCGATTTCCTTCTACCAAACCTTCTGTTCATAGAATGGTTGCACATTTAATGGAATTAGGATTAGTCCATTCTGTTATTCATGATAATATTTACGATAACTTTTTAGAAAATAGGTTACGATTTACCGGTAACGCATTGCTAAATAGGATGGATGTTTTATATGAATATAATACCGCCATAATGGTGATTCCTAAACAAGATATACTTAAATACGAAATTAAAACCGGCGATACTGAAGGACTAGTTAATTACTTACTTACCATTAAAGGAATTAAGTTAGCTGCAATAGTTATTGACAGAGATGAGGAAAGAAAATGGAGTTTTAGAAGTAAAGGTAACTTCGATGTAAATATATTTGCCCGTCAGCATTTTGAAGGAGGTGGTCATGTTAATGCCGCCGGAGGGCGAAGTGGCGATAATTTAGAAAAAACTGTAAAGAAATTTTATCAAGTTATAAAACAATACGAAAAACAACTTCAATAAAAAACAATGAAAATCATCTACGCATTTTTGGCTGCATCGGTAGTTTTAGTATCATGCAACCAATACGAAAAAACCAAATCTGGCTTTGCTTACAAAATTCAAAGCGGCGGAAGTAAAGAGAAACTAAAACAAGGGCAATTTGTAAAGCTCAATATTGAATATAAAATAGGGGCTAAGGATTCTGTTTTAAGTTCAACCTATGGCCATATCCCTGCATATATTGTGATAGATACTGCTCGTTTAGGTAAATATAATTTTACAGAAATTATTCCTTTATGTTCTGTTGGCGATAAGGTTCAGTTTGTAATGAGTGTTGATACGCTTAAAAAATTAGGAATGATTCCGGATTACAATACTGTATTTACTAAAAAAGGATCTATTAAAGGAAGGGTTGAAATATTAAAAGCATTTACTACCGAAAAAGATGTAAATGACGATTATATGAAAGAAATTGATGCCGAAAAACAAAGAGAAATTAAAGAAGTGGATGAATATGCTAAAAAGAATTCGGCTAAAACCGAAAAAACGCCTAATGGTGTTTTAGTTCAAATTGATAATGCAGGAACTGGTGCAAAAATAGATTCTACCAAACAAGCTTCTGTATATTATAAAGGATATTTATTTAATGGAAAAGTGTTCGATACTAATATTAAAGATGGTGTAAAAGGTCAAGCTTTTAATGTAGTGGTTGGTAGACATGGTGCCATTCCGGGATGGGAAGAAGGGTTAAAATATTTTGCCAAAGGTGGAAAAGGTAAATTGTTTATTCCTTCATTAATGGCGTATGGTATGCAAGGTAATCCGCCGGTAATTCCTCCTTTTTCAAATTTAGTTTTTGAAATAGAAATTGCCGATGTAACTGATGCACCGCCACCACCAGCTCAAAATACAATGAATCAACAAGCTATTCAAGAGCAAATTAAAAAGATGCAACAAGCACAATCGGGTAAAAAATAAAGTTATTCATACTTTATAAAAAAATCCACAGTAAAAATGCTGTGGATTTTTTTATTGTTGCCGATAAATTTTTATCAATTCAATTACTTGTTTAGCTTCTTTTGCATCGTGCACTCTTAATATATTAGCACCATTTAGTAAACCAATAGTGTTTAATACGGTTGTGCCATTTAAAGCTTCGGTAGGAGCAATTTGTAATGGTTTGTAAATGGAAGATTTTCTGGAAACCCCCAATAATATTGGCTTATCTAATATTGTAAATACAGATAAATTTTTTAGAAGTTGATAGTTGTGCTCAATAGTTTTTCCAAACCCAAATCCTATATCAATAATAATATCTGTTATTCCTTTCAATCGGCATTCTTCTAATTTGGCAATAAAATAATCCAAAATTTCTTTTGTTACATTTTCATACAAAGGATTTTGCTGCATATTTTCAGGATTACCTTTTATGTGCATACATATATATGGAACTTTTAGTTTGGCAACAGTATGTAGCATTGTTGTGTCAAATTCACCAGCACTAATATCGTTAACAATATCTGCACCGGCTGTTACGGCTTGTTCTGCAACAGCTGCATGATAAGTATCTATAGAAATAAAAGTTTCAGGAAAATTCTTTTTAATTATTTCAATGGCACCAATTGTTCTATTTAATTCTTCCTCTATACCAACTTGTTTACTACCGGGTCGAGTACTTTGTCCACCAATATCTATAATAGTAGCACCTTCGGTAATTAACTGTTCGGCTTTGTGTACAATATCAGGTAAATTATTTTTTCTGCTTTTAGCATAAAACGAATCGGGAGTAGTATTAATGATACCCATAATTATAGGTTTATCAATTATTAACAATCTTCCTTTACAATTCAGTGTAAACATTATTTTCTTTCATTTATCTTGCAATGGTATAAAAATAAAGTTAATTGCATTTAAAGCATGCCATACTATAATACTTATTTTATACTTGTCAAAACTATTACATTAGTAGAATTATTAAGAAAGAATATCAATGATACATACCAACATCCAATTCGATGAAGTTGTTACAACTTGTAAAGATATTTTTATAAAAAAAAATACCGATTATGGTACAGCTTGGCGTGTTTTGCGTACTATTTCGGTTGTTGACCAAATTTTTATTAAAGCACTTCGAATACGCAATATTCAAGATTTGCAAGTACAAAAAGTTGCCGATGATATTCCTTCCGAGTTTAAAGGAATAATTAATTATGCAATAATTGGTTTAATTCAATTAGAGCTTAAAAATTCTTCGGTAGAAGATTTGCCAATAGAACAAGTAAACGAATTGTACGATAAATACATTTTGTTTGCTAAAGAAATTATGTTACATAAAAACCATGATTATGGAGAAGCATGGCGAGATATGAGCCAGCAAAGTTTTGCCGATTTAATTTTAATGAAGCTATTACGCATTAAACAAATTATAAGCAACAACAATAAAACGCTTATCAGCGAAGGTATTGATGCCAATTATGTAGATATAATTAACTATGCCATATTTGCTTTAATTTTAATTGTTGAAGGAAAACAGTAAAGCAGTAGCAATAAAACATGAAATGGGTATTAAACATATTACGCTGGGTTGTTGGAATAACTTTTATATTTTCCGGATTAATTAAAGCCGATGACCCACTGGGATTGAGTTATAAAATGTTAGAATTTTTTGAAGCATGGGGTTTTCATTTCTTTGATAATTATACTTTAACTGCTTCTGTTATTATGAACGTTTTTGAAGTTCTTGCAGGCGTTGCCGTAATTGTTGGTTGGCAAATGCGTTTTTTCAGTTGGTTTTTATTGGGCTTAATTCTTTTCTTCACCTATTTAACTGCCTATGTTTTGTTTAGCGGAAAAATAAAAGAATGTGGCTGTTTTGGCAATTGTATTCCTCTGTCGGGTATTCAAACATTTGTTAAGGATATTGTTTTATTATTGATGATTTTGTTGTTGTTGCTTAATGCAAAGCATATCCATCCTTTGCTTAATAATACTGCGGCTCCTATGGTTTTATTTGGTTCTATTGTTGTTTCAATATTGTTGCAAGTGCATGTGTTAAAACATTTGCCGTTTTTTGATTGTTTGCCCTACAAAAAAGGAAGTAACCTAATTGAAGAAATGAAAGTGCCACAAGGTGCCATTGCCGATAGTTTTTCAATTGTTTTTAAGTATAAAAAAAATCAAAAAATTGTTGAGTTCGATCAGGCTCATTTCCCTGCAGATTTCGATTCTACCTACGAATTTATAGATCGATTTGATAAATTAATTAGAAAAGGAAATGCGGAACCGCTCATTTCCGATTTTAATTTACGCACTTTAGCAGGGAATGATACTACCGCAGCTATTTTACCGCTAAATGCTATTTGGTTTATGTGCAAAGATTTTGATAGACCTGCAGCTTATTGGAAAGAGCAATTTAATATGATTGATTCTTTAGCAAAATTGTATCATTTGCCTTTATTTGTAATAACTGCATTACCCGATGAAGCATCTGCCATATTTTTGGCTAATAAGGTTTGTATATTAAAATGCGATGCTACTGTAATTAAAACGGCTGCTCGAGTACAGCCTACTTATTTTTTAATGCAACAGGGCACTGTTATTAGTAAATGCAGTTATGCCGATGTAACTACATTTAAAAATGCGGTAGAAAAATTTATGCAAAATAAACAGCACTAAATGGTGATTAGGAACAGTTTTTGCTGCTTATTTACACTTCTTTAAAATATAATTTGCGATTCTCTCATAAGTCGATTTTATTTCATAAATTAGATAAGAATTTCAATCGTCTCCTTTCCATTTTCTTCACCTATAAAATCTTTTTTATGAAAAAAGTGAAAGAGCTATTGGCAAAAAAAACATTACGCTTTAACACCATTAGTGCCGAATCAAGAGTTATTGATGCATTGGCTTTAATGAAAACAGAAGGTGATAGTTATGTTATTGTAATGGAAAAGGGTAATTATATTGGAGTAATGAGTGAAAGAGATTATTCGCATAAAATAATTCTTGCCGGAAAAAATTCAA
>JAKAJX010000226.1 GCA_021824855.1 Bacteroidota bacterium
CATTTTTTAACTGCTCTACATTGTCATTTTCAACTAATATTCCGTTCGAAATATTAACTGCCTCTTTAATTCCACCAACATCCGAAGCTACTATGGGCAATCCGCAACACAAAGCTTCAACAACAACACAAGGAAAATTTTCATGCTTACTAAACATAATAAATGCCGAAGCTTGTTGCATATAATCCGCCACCTCGCTATGTGGTAATTTGCCTAAAAAAATAACTTTATTTGAAAGTGCCTTTTGATACACCAAGGTATGTACAGATTGATATTGATCTCCTATAATTTGTAATTCCCAATTAACTATTTCGGGCGGAATTTTACTAAATGCTTCAATTATTTTTTCTACATTTTTTAGAGGATACAAAGAGGATACATGCAACCACTTAAATTTTTCATTGGCATTATTGGGAAAATAATTAAACAATGCTGTATCTACCACATTTCTTATAACCAGAAGTTTTTTAACAGAAAAAAGACTGGCAATTTGTTGATTCATTGCCGCCGAAACATTGATGATAGCATCGGCATCTTTCAATACTTTTTTTAATTGCTTTCTAAAGTAAATACTTCGTTTAGCATACGTATCTCTTGCTCTACTATCATACATGGATGAATGCTCGGAAACAATGTATGGAATTTTCCAAAATTTTGCAGCCTTTCTTCCAATGATACCCGATTTAATTGGAGCATGAATATGTATTAATTCCGGAATGCCATATTCTCTTATATAATTATCGAGCAATTTCATATAAAAAAGCTGATATTTTATATTGTATCGAAGTTTATCTATAAAAGTTATTCCGGTTTTTCTGTATTTAAAACTGTAAATAAATTCTCGAAGTGTTGTTGTTTTATTAATTGTTTCATACTTAATTGTATTTACATTACTGCCTGCTTGTACCACATGAATAACATCAATTGGTAATAATGTAGCAGCAGCTTCTGCATGGCGTTGTATAAAATCGCCGTTTTCTTTTTGATATTCATCGGGATACCAACTTGCTAACCATAACACTCGCATACTACTTATTTAATTGAAATAAGAATTTTTTCAGCCAAACCCAATCAGCTATTTTCCATTTAAAAATTTCAGCTACTTGAAATGCAACTAATTTTCTAAAATAAACCATTGCAAATAAAAAATTAGTAGCATATCCTACACTACTCATTAATGCAGCTTTTTCTATAGAATAATGTTTAATTAAAAATAAATTACCAATTAATAACACCACCAATCCTACCAATGCACCACGCAAATTAATATGAACACTATTTTTTCCACCAAAAAAAGACGATAATAAACTTAACATAGATAAACAAAATATGCCGGGCAATAGTATCATAAATGCTCTATTGGCAAGTAAAAAATCTTGCCCTAATAATACACCAAATATCCAGTTGCCTGCAAAAAAGAAAACTATAAATAATAAAATAAATAATTGCATCAACAAGCGAAATAATTTCAAAAGTACATCGGTTATTAGTATATCGTTATTATACCGAGCAGTTACAGGAAATAAAGTTGTAGCAAAAATTTGAGGAATAAATAGAAATGCTTGTCCCATTTTAGATGCTTGTATATAATTGCCCAAATCGGAAGGTGCACAAAACCCTTGCACCAGCCAATAATCTATTCTATATAACAAAAAGAAAATAATATTGGCACCCAATGCGGTAACTGCAAATTGCATTACTGCAATAATATCTTTTCTATGTAGGTTAACTTTAAAATACTTTAATTTATTACTTACCATAAAAGCAAGCATTACAATAATTCCTTGCAAGAAGTTAGTTAGAAAAAAAGTAAAAAAAATAGTTTCCTTGGCTACTCTACTTATCAATAAAAAAAGAAGTAAAAAAATATTAAGTGCTGCACTTAAAAAGTTAGGTAAAAAAAAGTTGTTCAGTGCATAAAATAATGCAGCAAAATAGTTATATAAAATATTGCCAACAATAAACATCATTCCATAAATTATCCATTGCATACCGCTAACCATTGTTGGCAAATAATAATGATACACATATATCAGAATACCCACAATAGGAATACTGATAACCCCTACCCAAACTATTCCCATACTTACCAATGCATCAATCGATATTTTTCTGGAAGAAAGAAAATAAGTAAATGCACTTTCTAAACTTAATCCGAAGATTAATACAAATAATGCAAAAAGATTAGCAAAATAAAAAATTACACCCGAAGCAACAGAATGTAATATTCTTGATAAAAAAATGGTAACTAAAAAAGTTGAAAAGAGATAAAATCCACGCCAGATAATTGTTTGCCGTAATAACTTATCTAATTGCATTAAGAATTTTTTAGTAACAAACTAAAATACGATATTGTTGTTAAAATAGTTGAAACAAACCCTATGGCTATATTTAAAAATTTTAATCGTAAAGCTAAAATTGAAAATGAAACCGGATTAAGTACCAACAGTGCATTAAGCGGAGGCAGGTATTTTGATAAGGATGGCAAAGCCAATATAAGCATAAAGGGAATGCATTTTTTAGAACGCTTAAATGTGTATCATGCACTACTTTCCATGAATAGATGGAAATTTTTATTGGTGATTTTTTTATTCTTCATACTGGTAAATTTATTTTTCGCATCAATTTATTTGTTTATTGGAATAGATCATTTAAATGGTTTAAATGCCACTACCAATAGCGAAAAATTTGGTGAAGCATTTTTTTTCAGTGCCCAAACATTTACCACCGTTGGATATGGCAGAATTAATCCTGTAGGATTTTGGGCAAGCTTTACCGCCTCGGTAGAAGCACTGATTGGATTAATGAGTTTTGCATTAGCAACAGGATTATTATATGGCCGATTTTCTAAACCGAAAGCTTATTTACGCTATAGCAAAAATGCTTTATTTACGCCTTTTAGAGATAGTGTTGCGTTGATGTTTCGCTTTGTTCCTTTTACAAGAAATTATTTGGTTAATGTTGAAGTAAAACTAACAGCGGCAATGCGTATATTGGAAGATGGCGTTTTAAAAACAAAGTTTTTTAATGTGCCGCTTGATATTTCTAAAGCAAGTACATTGGTTGCTAATTGGACATTAGTTCACATGATTAATGAAGATAGTCCATTATATAATTTAACTAAAGACGATTTAGCCAATGCACAAGTAGAAATTTTAGTTTTTGTACAAGGATTCGATGAAAGCTTCTCTAATACTGTCATCTCCAGAACTTCCTATACCTACGAAGATTTTATATATGGAGCAAAATTTGTTCCTATGTTTAACCCTAATAACGATAATACAACCACAGTGCTACATTTAGATAAATTAGATGAATATGCCGAAGCGGAATTACCTATCAATTTTAAGCAACTTTATTCCCAAAATTTTATAGGATAGTGAATGCAATTATGCTCTACCGCTTCTTTAAATACCTCACCCAACTCGTACATTTCTTGTATGTTAATTGTTGTTTGAATTAATGGAAATAAATCTCTTTCTTCAAATCGAATATGCTTATTTAAAACAAGGTGCAAATTTTTCAATACCAATTCGGAATTTAAAGCATCCACATTTTCAAAAATACTTTTTATAACCTTATGCTCATCGAACATTTTATCAATTTTCTTTTTTAATACCCTGTAATAAGAAAGTTTAAAAAAATGTTGTTCTTCCATTTCTAAATGATACTTCAACTCTTCTTGCCAAAACTTAACACAAAAATTTTGCATAATAGTAGTATCGGCATGCTTTTTTAGTCCCTTCTTCAAAAGCAAACAAAACAATAACCCATTATGGTGTTGCCTCGATAATGGCTGCAATTCAAAATATCTTGTAAGCGAATACATTTATTTTAGTGCATTAATAATTGCTACAAATTCTTGGGCATTTAACGAAGCTCCACCTACCAATCCTCCATCCACATCGGGTTGTGCAAACAATTCTTTTGCATTATTGCCTTTCACACTTCCTCCGTATAAAATAGAAATAGTATTGGCAACTTCATTTCCATACTTTGCTGCAAATACCGAACGTATAAATGCATGCATTTCTTGTGCTTGCTCGCTTGTTGCAGTTTTTCCGGTACCTATTGCCCAAATTGGTTCATAGGCAATAACTATTTTTTTAATTTGCTCGGCAGATAAATGAAACAAAGATTCTGCTAATTGTTGCCCAACAAAAACATTCTGAGAGTTAGCTTCACGAATATTTAACGCCTCGCCACAACAAAAAATTGGTGTAATATTATTTTCTAAACAAATATTTACTTTTTCTGCCAAAAATTGATTGGTTTCATTAAAATATTCTCTACGCTCGCTATGGCCTAAAACAACCGTTTTAATTCCTAATGACTGTAACATATCTACACTCACTTCACCGGTATATGCTCCGCTTTTTTTATTATATACATTTTGTGCAGCAATAAATACTTGTTGCTTATTGCCTAATTTTTGCTGTGCCATTTGTAAATAGGGAAATGGTACTGCAAAAACAGCTTGCTGATTTTCTTTTATCTCATGGGTTAATGCCAGAATATCGTTTAGTAACTGCTCTCCTTGTTGTAAGGTTAAATTCATTTTCCAGTTTGCTGCTGCTATTTGCTTTCTCATAATCATTCATTTACCTCAACCCTAAAAGGGGTGAGAATTTTTTTATTATACAATAGTTGTTTGAAAAACTTCATTATTTCCTTCAGAAGTGAGGAAATTTCGCCGCAAAGATATATCGCAATATGTCAATTTCCACATCGTTTAGTTGTTGATGTTTCATTTTTTTCCAATTATCAATATCTCTAATGGCTTTATCAAATTCATATTCATCCATTGTTCCCCATGTAAAATCATTTATTACTTTAGGCAATAAGGCATTTCCGAAAATACTACAAGCCACTCCTACAAAGCTTCCCGTATTAATGGATGAATTAATAGAGAATCGAGAATAATCGCCAACTAAAACACCGGCTTTATTTCCTACTTCATAAAAGTTCTTATCAAATGCATTCCATAGTTGAATGGTACCTGCAGAATTTTTTACGTTACTGTTACTGGTACCGGCACCTAAATTACACCACTCGCCTATTACACTATCGCCCAAATATCCATCATGCCCCTTATTGCTGTAACCAAATAAAATGCTGTTTTTAATTTCACCGCAAACAGTACAACTTGGACCAATAGTTGTTGCTCCCACAATTTTTGCCCCCATTTTAACCAATGCATTTTCTAATAAAGCAAATGACCCTCGAATCATTGCACCTTCAGAAACAACTGCGTTTTTTCCAATATAAACCGGACCATCATTGGCATTAATAAATGCATATTCAACCACAGCTCCTTCTTCAATAAAAATATTTTGTGGCGATTGAATAAAATTTGTTGAAGAAATTTTTTGAGATACTCTGTTCTGGGTAATAGTAAAAAAATCTTTTCTCAGCCATTCATCGTTCCATTGAAATAGTTGCCATGCAAACTCTAATCGTTTAACATCTAACGATGTAGCTTTTTTAAATGATTGAAAAAGGTTATCACATTTACTTGTTTTCCTAATTGCAATTAAACCATCATCATTTACCAAAGCACCATCCACTTCTAAATTAAACAAAGCACTTAGCACATTTTCGTCTGGCAAAACCGTAGCATCAACCCAAAGCAAATCATTCTCCGAAATTTTCTCATACAATCCTTGCAAGTAATTTTCAGTTTGTACAAAAACTTTTTGATTAGTTAATTTCTCCCACCGCTCTTTAATTGTACAAATGCCCAAACGCAAATCTGCAACAGCTCTTGTTGCAGTAAAAGGATATAACTTTTTTCTATACTGATTATCGAATAAAACTATAGCCATAGTAACAAATTATAGTTTACCGTATTTATACACAAAATAAAGCCACTTAACGATATTTGGAAATTTTTCCATATCAATTATTACATCTTTTCTATTTAAACTTTTCATATCTATACTGCCATTTTCATCATTTTTATGTTTTTTTAGTTGATGAATGGCAATTAGTCCAAAAGCACTTACACCAGCCATAGAAACAGCAAATTGGATTTTATTTTTGCCGGGTTTTGCAAAATTTTGCACTACCTGCATAAATTGATTGATTAAATTTTTGAAATAATTTTCAAAAACAAAAACATTTTTCATTCGAGTGGCTAAGGTATATGAACCATGTTGTAAATCTTTATAAATATCGTATAAATCGTTAGTAAGCTGAATAATTTCGCCCAAAGCATACCAACAATTTTTTTCGAGTACAGAAGCTTCTCTATCGAAATAATAACTACACAACAATAAAGAAAACCCACCTTTTTTAAGAGTAATGCTTTCTATATCTTTTTCCGATAAAGTGGCATTAAACTGTTGTGCAGATTGTTGTTGAACATCGAACAATTTATGGGTAACTTCAATATACTCGTTTGCATTTTTTACACAACTTTTTAAAAATAAATGAGATTCAATAAATAATTTTTCGCTTATTGTTTGTGCAGTATACATTTCGGGCTGAAAAGAAATTTGATACAACTCTTCTTCACCCAATAAATTCCAATCAATAAAATTATCAAAAATAGAACTACAGATAAAATAATGAAGTATTCTTATTTTTTCATTGCGATTGGTTTTTCTTGCATTCAACAAGCTAAATGCATCGCAAATTACAGGAGTGAATATGGCATAACTGTTTACAATTTTATAAAAAGTAAAATCATCTAATTGAGCTTGGTATTGTTGCTGTAAATTTTTTAAATAAGTAATAGCCCAAGCCTTCTCCTTTTTTCGTGCAGAAATAATGTATAATGCTTTTAAAATTATTGTCCAACTAAATTGAAAAATATAAACCATAAACCAACATACTATAATATTGTGATTCAAATCTCTGCAAATAATTCGGTATTACATTATCTTGCACCAAATTAAAACACCATGAGTTTAGGATATTTTTCTTACCCAATGCCGGTTAATGAGCCGGTTTTAAATTATACAGTAGGAAGTGCCGAGAGAGCAATGCTAAAGAAAACTTTAGCCGAATTAAAAAGTAAAGAATTGGATATTCCCATGTATATAGGCAATCAAGAAGTAAGAACTGATAAGAAAATGGCCATACATCCGCCACATGAAAAGCAACATGTATTAGGATATTTTTATGAAGGAGACCAATCACATGTTCATCAGGCAATTGATGCTGCATTAGCGGCAAAAGAAAAATGGGCTGCCATGAACTGGGAAACAAGAGCTGCCATTTTTTTAAAAGCTGCCGATTTAATTTCTACTAAATATCGTAGCTACATGAATGCTACAACCATGTTAGGACAAAGCAAAAATGCCTATCAGGCCGAGATAGATAGTGCTTGCGAATTAATAGATTTTTTACGATTTAATGTTCATTTTTTAAGTGAAATATATCAACAGCAACCTATTAGCTCTGCCGGAATACATAATAGAATGGAATATAGACCACTTGAAGGTTTTGTGTTGGCTATTACACCTTTTAATTTTACCGCTATTGGTGGCAATTTACCTACCAGTGCTGCTTTGTGTGGTAATGTAGTTATTTGGAAACCTGCACATACACAAATTTATTCGGCACAAATGTTTATGAAAATTTTAAAAGAAGCAGGCTTACCCGATGGCGTTATTAATTTAATTTATGTTGATGGCCCAACCATAGGAAAAATATGTTTTAGCCACAAAGAATTTGCCGGCGTTCATTTTACGGGTTCAACCGGTGTTTTTAATTATATGTGGGAAACTATTGGAAAAAATATTGCCAACTACAAATCATATCCAAGAATTGTAGGCGAAACAGGCGGAAAAGATTTTGTAATGATCCATGCTTCTGCCGATCCGGCTATAGCAGCCACTGCTTTACTTCGTGGTGCATTTGAATATCAAGGACAAAAATGTTCTGCTGCATCAAGAGCATATATTCCATCTAACCTTGCCAACGTAATTAAGCAAAAACTAATTGATGGTGTAAATAGTTTTAAAATGGGTACACCGGAAGATTTTAGCAATTTTATAAATGCAGTAATTGATGAAAAAAGCTTTGATAAAATAAAGAAATATATTGATAATGCTAAAGCAAGTACCGATTCGGATATTTTAGTAGGAGGCAATTGCGATAAGTCGGTAGGCTATTTCATTCAGCCAACAGTTATAGAGGCTAAAATACCCGATTATACAACCATGTGTGAAGAAATATTTGGTCCGGTTTTAACCATTTATGTTTACGATGAAAATAAGTTTGAAGAAACATTAACCTTATTAGACAATACTTCACCTTATGCCTTAACAGGCTGTATTATTGCTCAAGATAAAGCAGCAATTGAGTTAGCTACTAACAAATTACGCAATGCAGCAGGTAATTTTTATATTAACGATAAACCAACCGGAGCAGTTGTTGGTCAGCAACCATTTGGCGGTGCAAGAGCCAGCGGCACAAACGATAAAGCCGGTAGCCAATTAAATTTATATCGTTGGCTAAGTGCAAGAAGTATTAAAGAAACATTCAATCCTCCAACAGATTATACGTATCAGTTTATGCAAGAAAAATAAATACCATGCAATACGCAAAATTGCTAACGAAAGATGCTTCAGAAGAATTAGAAAGATTATATGAAAAAATTCAATCAAAAACTGCAACTGTATTAGGTTATCCGGTTGCAATGGATTTCGATTATTCTGAATTATTTCGCTTTTTACAATATCCGATAAATAATATTGGCGATCCCTTTATCGATTCTACTTATGCCATTGGCACCAGAGAAATGGAAAGAGAAGTTCTCAATTTTTTTGCCGATTTATTTAGGGCCGAAAAAAATGAATGGTGGGGTTATATTACTAATGGCGGATCTGAAGGAAATATGTACGGCTTATATCTTGCTCGTGAATTATTTCCTAAAGCAATGGTATACTATTCCGAAAGTACACACTATAGTGTTCAAAAAAACTTACACTTGCTCGACATGCCCAATATTGCCATTAGAACACAAAAAAATGGTGAAATAGATTATGATGATTTGCACGATACCATTCGCATGAACAGAAATATGCCTGTTGTTGTATTTGCAAATATTGGTACCACCATGACCGAAGCAAGAGATGATGTAAAAAAAATTAAAGATATTTTTAAAGACCTCGCAATTCATCATAATTACATTCATGCAGATGCAGCATTATCGGGTGCTTATATTCCTTTTATACATCCTAAACCTGCATTCGATTTTGCCGACGGCGTAGATAGTATTGCCGTAAGCGGGCATAAATTTATTGGGTCGCCTATTCCCAGCGGAATAGTTTTAGCTAAAAAATCGCATCGCGATAGAATTGCTAATTCTGTTGCGTATATAGGCACATCAGACACTACAATTTCCGGCTCTCGCAATGGAATAACTCCTTTATTTCTTTGGTATGCTATAAAAAGATATGGTATTGAAGGCTTTAAAAACAGAACAGAAAAATGTTTACAAGTTGCTAATTATGCCGTTGAACAATTAAATAAAATTGGCTTACAGGCTTGGAGAAACGACAATGCTATTACTGTTATATTTTCTGAAATAAAAAAAGAATTAATTGTAAAATGGCAATTGGCTTCTGCCAATGGAAATTCGCATTTAATTTGTATGCCCGGTATAACCGAAGAAAGAATTGATTTGTTAATTAAAGATATTGTACAAACACAAGTATAATTCTTTCTACACATTGCTTACTTCATTTCTTTAACTGCCACTGCAATTTTAGAATCGGCAGTTCCATAATATAAATAACATTTATTTTTAAAGAATGCCAACCCTTCTAAAAAACAAACATTATTTACTTGTCCGCTGTACTCGTATTTTTTATCCGGCTTTATAAAATAAGTATTCATACGATGCAGGATTTTTGTAGGATCATTTTTATCCAATAAAACTTGAGCTGCCGCATAAGTACCTTCGGCCAATAAACTATCGCCAATAGAGGGAATATTTCTGCTATTATAAATTAATAAAATTCCTTTATCGGTAAGCATAGCCGGTGGACCAGGTTCTACCAAATCCGAATCGAATTTTTTATTTCTGGTTGGAATAACAATTTTTAAACGTGGCATAGCCACTGCATGACTTTTTAATTCTACTATTGGCTTTTCATCATTAGTCATTTCTACAGGAGTCCAATGAATTAAATCATCCGAAGTAGCAGACCAAATAAAACAATCGCCCCAATACATCCAATATTTGTTATTAATTTTAGTTGCAACTGCTTTACCATTTTCGTATTTACAAACAATAGACCCCGATTTTGTCCAAGTATTTACATATTTTCCGTTAAAAGCCGAAGCAAATACATGTCCTTCTTTTTTCCAATTCAATAAATCTTTAGAAGTAGCAATCATTAATCTGGCACTATCTCCATCAAACGCAGTGTAAGTCATGTAATATTCTCCTTTATCATCTTCAACTACTCTCGGATCTTCGCAGCCACCTTGCCATTCCAATTTTTTATACGCATCATTTGTAGGATATAAAACCGGAGCATTCATTCTTTTAAAATGAATTCCATCTTCACTTATTGCCAATCCTATTCTCGATGTACCATCTGGTTTACCAATCTTATCCTGAGCTCTATAAAGCATATATACTTTATTGTCTTTTACCACTATTGCAGGATTAAATACATCTTTTTGTTCCCATAAAACAGTTGTATGTAAAATAGGATCAATGAAACTATTTGTGCCCGGTGCCATAATGGGATTAACAGAATCAATTTTTACAAAAGGCAATAAAGCCCAATCTGTATTTTCAATTGAATCTTTTAAAACAGTAGTAGAGGTATTAGATGCTGTAGTAGAATTATTATGACAAGAAACTACAATAATTAAACTAAAAAAAAAGATGGGAAAATATTTCATAATGAAGTTGAAGTTTTATGCTATTTAGTCTATTAATGTAAAAGTTTTTTGCAGAAGAATTTTTTTGGATGAAGTTCCTACCATAACATCAAAATCACCGGGTTCTGTACCCCATTTCATTTGTGCATTATAAAACGATAATTTTTCTTTACCAATAATAAAATGAATAGTTTTAGTTTCGCCAGGCTGTAATAAAATTTTTCTAAAATCCTTTAATTCTTTTACAGGCCTAACAACCGATGCAAATTTATCTCGTAGATACAACTGAGCTACTTCTTCACCTGCATATTTTCCGGTATTGGTTATGTTGAATGAAACGGTAATTGTTTCATTTTTTGTAATTTTTTGTCT
>JAKAJX010000098.1 GCA_021824855.1 Bacteroidota bacterium
TTTTATCTATTCATACTTGCCAAAAATTCTTCATTATCCTTGGTGCCACGCATACGTTTTAATAGTTCATTCATTGCTTCTTCCGTATTCATATCATTAATATACAATCGTAAAATATTCATGCGTTGCAATACATCTTTATCTAACAATAAATCATCGCGGCGAGTAGAGGAAGCTACTAAATCAATAGCAGGGAAAATGCGTTTGTTTGCCAAGCGGCGGTCTAACTGCAATTCCATATTGCCGGTTCCTTTAAACTCTTCAAAAATTACTTCATCCATTTTGCTGCCTGTTTCTATTAATGCAGTGGCCAAAATAGTGAGTGATCCGCCATTTTCAATTTTACGGGCAGCACCAAAAAATTGTTTGGGTTTTTGCATGGCATTTGCTTCTACACCACCACTTAATACTTTACCACTTGCGGGTGCAACTGTATTATGTGCACGGGCTAAACGAGTAATAGAATCTAATAAAATCACTACATCGTGTCCGCATTCAACCAATCGTTTGGCTTTTTGCAAAGCAATGGTAGATACTTTCACATGTTTTTCTGCGGGTTCATCAAAGGTTGATGCAATTACTTCTGCCCTAACACTGCGTTCCATATCTGTAACTTCTTCTGGTCTTTCATCTACCAAAACCACAATTAAATAACATTCCGGATGATTTGCAGCAATAGCATTTGCCACTTCTTTTAGCAGCATGGTTTTACCTACTTTGGGTTGTGCAACAATTAAACCGCGTTGCCCTTTACCAATAGGTGTAAATAAATCCATAATACGGGTACTGTAACTGCTTGCTGTTGTATATAAGTTTAATTTTTCGTAAGGAAATAATGGCGTTAAATATTCAAACGGAACGCGGTCGCGTACTTCATCTGGGCGTTTACCATTTATAGCATCTACTTTTAATAGAGCAAAATATTTTTCACCTTCTTTTGGCGGACGAACAGAACCTGAAACGGTATCGCCGGTTTTTAATCCAAATAATTTTATTTGCGAAGGAGAAACATATACATCATCGGGTGAGGATAAATAATTGTAATCGGAAGAGCGTAAAAATCCATACCCGTCGGGCATCATTTCTAAAACACCTTCACCACTAATTAAGCCATCAAATTCAATATTAAAAACAGGTTGACGAAAATTTCGTTGAAAACTTTGTTGTGTTTCCTGCGTTGTTGTTTCTGCTTCGGCAGGTTTTTCGGTAGAAACTGTTTCAGTAGATGTATTGTTAGCATCTGCTTCATTCAACGATTCGGTAGCTTGTAAAATTTGATGACCCAAGTTTAATTGAGCTTCATCAAATTGCAACTCTTCATTTTCTTTTTTCTTTATTTTTCGGTTGCGTTTTATGGTAGGTTCCTCTTGTTTAGGAGCTTCTTGCATTACTTCAGCTTCTTCGGTAATATTGGAGGTAGAAGCCTTAACAGTAATAGGTTTGCGAGTTCTTGTTTTTTTAACTTCTTTCACCTCACTTGCTTTAACTGCTTGGCTATCAAGAATTTTATAAATTAATTCTTGTTTATCTAATTTTTTTACATGAGGAATGTTTAACTGCTCTGCAATGTCCAGCAATTCTGGAACAAGCATATCATTTAGTTGCAAAATGTCGTACATAAAATGGTTTATGAGGGAATAATAGGTTCGAGGTTTGTTTTAAAATATTTATTTAGTATAAATACACTTGAAATATTAAATTGGCTATTTGGAAAAGATGAAAACTGATGTTGCTGAGAGATGACTTTTAGCGTACCGAATCAGCCTGTTTCCAATGCAATGTTACAGTAAATACTTTAAAAGAAATAATTTTTTTCGCTTTTTCTATTCTAACTTTTTTAAAAGCTGTATTTATAACTGCGTATAAAAGCATATTGAACTTATCTTTGCAGCCTTAATTTTGTAAAGTGTTTGCCTCGAAACAAAAATAAATACCATGTTTAATAAAAGAATTAAAATTAAAGAACTATTACAAACTGAAGCTGTAGGCCAGGATGTAACTGTTATGGGATGGGTAAGAACCTTTCGTAATAATCAGTTTATTGCACTAAACGATGGCAGCACAAATAATAATTTACAAATAGTGGTTGAACTGGGATTGTTGGATGATGATACATTAAAACGTATTAGTACCGGTGCATCTTTAAAAGTAATTGGTCATGTTGTGGCATCTTTAGGCAAAGGACAAAAAATAGAAGTAAAGGCAAAACAGATAGAAATATTAGGCGATAGTGATGCCGAAAAATATCCATTACAACCTAAAAAGCATAGCCTTGAATTTTTAAGAGAAATTGCTCATTTGCGTTTTAGAACCAATACGTTTGGAGCAGTATTTCGCGTTAGGCACTCATTGGCATTTGCCATTCACCAATTTTTTAATCAAAAAGGATTTGTGTATTTGCATACGCCAATTATTACTGCAAGCGATGCAGAAGGTGCCGGCGAAATGTTTAAAGTAACCACATTGCCTATTGATGGAACGGCTCCTAAAAACGAGGATGGCTCTATTAATTATAAAGAAGATTTTTTTGGAAAAAGTACCAACCTTACAGTGAGTGGTCAATTAGAAGGCGAGTTAGGTGCAATGGCCTTTAGCGAAATTTACACTTTTGGTCCTACCTTCAGAGCCGAAAATTCTAACACAGCAAGGCATTTGGCAGAATTTTGGATGATTGAACCCGAAATGGCGTTTTGCGATATTGAAGATAATATGAATTTGGCCGAAGAATTTATTAAATATTTGATTCAATATGCCATGGATAATAACCGAGAAGATTTGGAATTTTTAGCCCAGCGTTTGGCCGAAGAAGAAAAACAATTACCACAAGATAAACGCAGCGAATGGGGACTAATTGAGAAATTAGAATTTGTTTTAAATAATGCTTTTGAAAGAATTACCTACACACAAGCCATTACCATTTTATTAGAAAGCAACCATTATAAAAAGAAAAAATTTCAATACGATGTTCAGTGGGGAATTGATTTACAAAGTGAGCATGAAAGATATTTAGTAGAAAAGCATTTTAAAAAACCCGTAATTGTTACCGGATATCCGGCAGCCATTAAAGCATTTTATATGCGAATGAACGATGATGGTAAAACAGTTGCAGCTATGGATATTTTAGCACCGGGTATAGGCGAAATAGTAGGAGGTTCTCAACGCGAAGAAAGATTAGAAAAATTAGAGCAAAGAATGAAAGACATGCATATTCCTACAGAAGAAATGAGTTGGTATTTAGATACACGCCGCTTTGGAACCGTTCCTCATGCAGGATTTGGACTGGGTTTTGAGCGAATGGTACAATTTGTTACCGGTATGACGAATATTAGAGATGTAATTGCTTTTGCCCGTACTCCAAAAAATTGCGAGTTTTAAGTAGAAACTTTTGTAAATTATAATTGTAGCAAACAGATATTTAGAATTAGTTTTTTGAGATTTGCAATTAGCCATTATATTTGCAGCCCTTTATGGAAGGTGCGGTAGCTCAGTCGGTAGAGCAAAGGACTGAAAATCCTTGTGTCGCCGGTTCGATCCCGGCCCACACCACTTTTAAAGAATAAAACCCACGCTGGTCGTGGGTTTTTTAATTCCGTGCTCGGAAGAGTGCGCGGAGATTGTGATTTCTCCAAATTTTTCAGGTTCA
Source organism: Bacteroidota bacterium (assembly GCA_021824855.1). Lineage (GTDB taxonomy): Bacteria > Bacteroidota > Bacteroidia > Chitinophagales > Chitinophagaceae > JAKAJX01. The sequence continues at coordinate 3,644 of JAKAJX010000098.1, forward strand.
TTTTTCACATCTTTTTTGCTGTTATTTTCCCAATGATTTCTCATTATTTGTGCGTGTTCTTTGAGATTTCTCGGTCGTTCCTCCCTCGAAAAGACGATACTGCGTCATTTCGAACGAAGTGAGAAATCTCCTCAACAAAAAGTCTACAACATTTATTTCAAACAGATTTCTCGGTTGTACCAACCTCGAAAAGACGAAATATTATCTTTGTATCATATGGAAAGAGGTGGCTGCATATACTTTATGACAAACAAGAACAAAACAACCTTGTATCTTGGAGTAACTTCTAATTTATTAAATCGGGTACACGAGCATAAAACGAAAAAGTATAAAAATAGTTTTACTGCAAAATATAACTTAGATATACTCGTATTTTATGAATTTCATTCATCTATTGAAGAAGCCATTGAAAGAGAAAAACAAGTAAAAAAATGGAATAGAAAAAAGAAAGATATACTTATTGATTCTCAAAATATAGAACGGAAAGATTTATGGAATGAAATTGTAAAATGGTAAAACAATTTTAAGTAGATTTCTCGGTTGTGCCAACCTCGAAAAGACGAGTTCGTCATTTCGAACGAAGTGAGAAATCTGCCCAAGAAAAGAAATCTGTAACATTGAGTTCAAATAACTCATTTGCTGACTCATTAAAAAAACGTAAATCATAATGATATTAGCTGTGAGAATGAGAGTGAAATTCTAATTGTTATGTAGCTACAAAGTAATAACTTCGTTGAATGCGAATAAAAGTAATTGATATTGGTAATTCTAAAGGAATTCGTTTTCCTCAAACATTAATTCAACAATACAATCTTACAAACGAGATAAATGTTGAATTAAAAAAGGATGGTATTATGATTACCCCAATGCAAAAACCTCGTGCCGGATGGGAAGAAAAGTTTAAAGAAGCTACCGGTAAAATTTCATCAGAAGAAAAAAGTTGGATGGATAATGGTAATAGTTTTGATGAGGAGGAATGGGCATGGAAGTAAAACGCACAGAAGTATGGTTGGTTGAACTAAATCCTACTGTTGGCAGTGAAATAAAAAAATCTCGCCCGTGCATTATTATTTCTCCCGATGAAGCAAACAAGTATCTTAATACAGTTACTATCGCCCCTTTAACTTCTACAACAAAATCTTACCCAACAAGAGTTAATTGTTCTTTTGCTGGAAAGAAAGGTCAAGCTGCAATTGACCAAATTCGAGCAGTTGATAAAGAAAGATTGAAAAAGAAATTGGGTAAGATGGATAAACGAACTGTAGAACAAATTTTTAAAACAATACAGGAATACTTTTCGTTTTAAGCCCTTTTATACAAGTAACTGCTAATGGTTTTCTTGTTGTAATATTTTACATCAATCAACTATGGGTTCTAAACACATAAAATCTTGGTATTGATAATAAACCTGCAGAAACTGAAATCTGAAAGCAAAGAATTGGCTATAAGATAAAAGCAAACAATAGCAAGTATATTTACAATAAAGAAAATAAAAAGTTGCTTACCTAATTAATGTTTAGTTTTCATTTTATTCAACTATTGCTATATGCACTTATTTGTAATATTAATATCTATAGTTTTAATACTTATACTAATTATTACGGTTTTTAAAATTAATCCGTTTATTGCTTTTTTATTGGTTTCGGTAGTAACAGGTGTATTATTGGGCATTCCATTAACACAGGTTGCAGCGTCTATTGAAAAGGGAATTGGCGATATGGCCGGTTCTACTCTAATTGTATTATGTTCGGGTGCTATGATTGGTAAATTAGTAGCCGAAAGCGGTGCTGCTAAAGTAATTGCCGATACAATGATGAAAATATTTGGAGAAAAATATATTCAGTGGGGAATGTTATGTTCGGGTTTTGTAATTGGTGTTCCGTTATTTTATAATGTGGGGTTTGTTTTAGTAGTTCCTATTATTTTTACGCTAATTTATCAGTATAAATTGCCACCTATTTTTGTTGCACTACCTATGTTGGCTTCCTTATCGGTTGCACATGGTTTTTTACCACCACATCCATCACCTTCGGTTTTAATTGCCATTTTTCATGCCAATATGGGCCGAACTTTTTTATTTGGAATAATACTTGCCATACCGGCTATTATTTTAGCAGGACCTGTTTTTTCTAAATTGGTTAAAAATATTCAGCCTTTACACGAATTGCCATTAATTAGTCATTCGAAAATTATAACAGATTTACCGGGTGTATTCAATAGTTTTTTTTCGGCATTATTTCCTGTGTTTTTATTAATAATCACTACAATAAGTATCAATTTTTTGCCGGCCGATTCTTATATTGTTAAAGTAGCAGAATTTATTAGCAGCCCTTCTATTTTAATGATATTTGCTGTAGTTGTAACAAGTTTTTCGTTGGGTATTTTTTATGGTAAATCCATTAAAAATATCATGAACATTTTTGAAGCAGGTATTAAAGACATTGCTATATTAATATTAATTATTAGTTGCTCGGGTGCATTAAAGCAGGTATTGGCCGATAGTGGTACAAGCGATCAAATTGCTGTTTATTTTCAACATTTGCCAATACATCCACTTATTTTGGGTTGGCTGCTTGCTGCTACATTAAGAGTTTGTTTAGGATCGGCTACTGTAGCCGGATTAACCACGGCGGGTATTATTGCACCATTACTACATGCAACGCAAGTAGATGCAAGCTTAATGGTATTATCTATCGGTTCGGGAAGTTTAATGTTTTCGCATGTAAACGATCCGGGTTTTTGGATGTTTAAAGAATATTTTCAATTATCTATGAAAGATACTTTTCGCTCATGGTCGTTAATGGAAACAATTATTTCAATTGTAGGATTAATTGGGGTGATGATATTACATGCATTAATTTAATTCTTCTTCCATTGATGATGAAAAAATGTTTCATCGTCAATATCGTTTCTTTGAAAAGTATGAGCTCCAAAATAGTCTCGTTGTGCTTGCAATAAATTAGCAGATAAATTGGAGGTAGTTATGGCATTCAAAAAATTAATGGCTTCGCTAAAACAGGCAATGGGTATATTATTTTCAATACAAGCAGATACGGTTTTTGTAAGTGAAGGTTTTAAAATTTTAATTTTTTCTATAAAGTAATTTGATAATAAAAGGTTGTTGCTTGTTGTAAAAACATCCACCAATTCTTGCATTAATGCAGAACGAATAATACAACCGTTAGTCCAAATTCTTGCTATTTCGCTTAAATTACTTTGCCAGCCGAACTTTTTAAACGATTCTTCAATTAACCAAAATCCTTGAAAATGATTAATAATTCTTGCCAGTTCATAGGCTTGTTGTAATTGCAAAATATCAATAGAAAAATTATTTTTTGAAGTGCTGTTATACGTTTTATGTAATGTTGTTCTTAAGCTTTTATAGCCAGAAATATATCGGGCAAAAAGTGCCGTAGCAATTAAAGTAGCAGGAATGGTTTGTTGGGTAATTTCAATAGTAGCCCAATTGCCGGTTCCTTTACTTTGTGCAACATCGGTAATTTTGTTAATTAGCCAATCGTTATTTTCTTTTTCTTGTAAAATAGTAATGGTTATATCTAATAAATAGCTGTTAAGTGATGTTTCTTTCCAAGAAGTTAAGATGGCTGCAATTTTATCGGGGTTATATTGTTGCGATAATAAAATTTGATATACTTCGGCTAATAATTGCATTTCAACATATTCAATTCCATTATGTATCATCTTTATAAAATGCCCACTGCCATGTTCGCCAATATAAGCACAGCAGGGTTTTTGCCAAATATCTTTTGCGGCAATAGCGTCTAAAAATGGTTGTACAATACTATAAGCATTACTGTTACCGCTTGGCATTAACGAAGGACCATTTAATGCTCCTTCTTCGCCGCCCGAAATGCCACACCCAATAAAAAAAACGTTTTTATCACTAAGTACTGCTTGGCGTTTTTCAGTATCTAAAAAATAACTATTACCACCATCAATAACAACATCGCCGGCAGATAAGTAGGGCAATAATTGTTTTAAAACATCATCTATTGCTTTTCCGGCATGTACCATTATTATTATTTTTCTTGGCTTTTGTAATGCAGCAACGAATAAAGTAATATCATCAAAAGCTTGTGCGGTATTTAATTCCGGAAAAGCTTTTTTAAAATTTTCGGCAATATTCTCTTCTTCATTTGGCACATGCCGGTTATACATAGCCAAGCTAAAGCCATGATTAACAAAGTTTCTGCATAAATTTTTTCCCATTACGCCTAAACCAATAATACCTATTTCTGATTGATGAAATAATTCGTTAACTATTTCTGCAACAATTTCATCGGGCTTTTTTTCTATAGAAATGTTGATAGACGAATAAGATATTTCCAGTGTTTCAAATTGCGATTGTAATAATGAAGTTGGAAGAAAGTGTTGTTTTCTTTCATTCATTTGTTGCAATACTTTATTGTAAGAGCCCGTTAAATGAACAAATTTTATATTGCTTTTGCAATTGGTACTTAATATATTTCTATACGATTCTTTTAAAGCCGAGCAAGCCAATATACAAGAGTTGGTTTGTAGCTGATTGTTTAATAATAGGTTTAATTGTAACAGCCATTCATGTCGGTCTTCATCGGTTAAAGCAACCCCGTTTTTCATTTTGGCAATATTGTTAGCACTATGAAAATCGTCGGCATCAAAAAAAGGAATTTTAGTTGTTTGAGACAATAATTTACCAATAGTTGTTTTACCTACTCCCGAAACACCCATTATAATAATAGCAATATTTTTTTTGGCTAACATAGTGCAGTAATTACAGTTGGAAATTTAGGTATAAAATTGTTTATAGCTAAAAATAAAAAAGCCAACCGAAGTTGGCATAAATTATATACAGAATTTGGTATTAGTATCTTTTTTTAAAGTTGCGATTATTGTTTCTATTATCTCTGCCAACGCTGTTATTTCTAACATCTCTTCCGCCGGGGGTATTATTTCTGCTATCTCTATTACCCATGTTCATATTTCTATCGCGGCTTCCACCATTGTTTCTGTTTCTATTATCTCTTCCTCCAAAATTTTGTCGGCGATTATTGGTTCTGGCATAATCATCCCTTTCAAAATTTTGATTTCTATGTTTAATGTATGGTGTATTACTAAATTCTAATTCTCCACCGGTAATACTATCTAATTCAACTCTAATAGTATCATCGTGTACCAATTCTTTGTGCCAATTGCTGTAGGCCAGTTTCATGTAATAAGCAATAGCATGTGCAAAGCCCGCTTTTTTTTCAGGGTCTTCTTCTTTTAATGCTTTATCAATTACTATTTCTAAATTTTTACCTAAGTGAGAATATTTGGGGTAACGTTTAGGATAAGGAATGGGATCGGGTTTTGCTTTATACGTTTCTTTTTGAGGAATTGGATAGGGACTTTCAACCTTTAATTCAAAGTTGCTGATAAAAAATAAATGATCCCAAAGCATGTGCCTAAAATCTTCAACATTTCGCAAATGCGGATTTAAAAATCCCATTAATTCAATTACGGCTTTTGCCTGAAGATTTCGCTTTTCTTCATCTTCAATGCTTTTAACGTATTCTACCATTTTTTGAATATGGCGACCATATTCACGCATACTTAAGTAGTTGCGATTGGTGTTATAGTCCATGTTTTCGTACTTCATCTGTTGCAAATGTAAGTATTAGCAGGTGTTTTGTATAATTTTTATCTATTGCAACAGAAATTATTTTCTCGAGTTTGGCTATATGGTTTATTGGCAATTTATTAATCATTGGCTCAAATGTTTATCTTCGCCAAATGGAAAATTTGTTACAACAATTAGAATTGTATAAGAAAGAAATTACTGCAGAAACGGCCAATACGCCAGAAGCTGTTGAAGCATTTCGTATAAAATATCTTGGAACAAAAGGCTTATTAAAAGCCGTAATGGGTGAAATGAAAAATGTACCAAATGAAAGAAAAAAAGAGTTTGGTCAATTATTAAACGAATTTAAGCAGTTTGTAGAACTGAGGTACGAAACGCTGAAATCGCAACATTCAACAACGGCAGATAATAATAATGAAAAAATTGATTGGAGTTTGCCCGGAGATAATTTTACGGTTGGCACCCGCCATCCTTTAAGTATGGTGCGTAATCAAATAGTTTCTATTTTTCAGCGGTTAGGATTTGCCATTGCCGAAGGTCCTGAAATTGAAGACGATTGGCACAATTTCGGTGCTATGAATTTACCCGAAGATCATCCTGCAAGAGATATGCAGGATACGTTTTATATTAATCAAAATCCATCATGGTTATTACGCACACATACCAGTAGCGTACAAGCTCGTGCAATGGAAAAGCAAAAGCCGCCCATTCGAGTAATTTGTCCGGGACGTGTATATCGTAACGAAACCATTAGTGCACGTGCACATTGTTTTTTTCATCAAATAGAAGGTTTATATATTGATGAAAATGTAAGTTTTGCCGATTTAAAGCAAACCTTATACTTCTTTGTTCAGGAGTTTTTTGGAAAAGATACCAAAGTTCGGTTTCGCCCATCTTATTTTCCGTTTACAGAGCCCAGTGCAGAAATGGATATTAGCTGTTTAATTTGTGGAGGCGATGGATGTACGGTTTGTAAACATACAGGTTGGGTAGAAATTTTAGGCAGTGGAATGGTACATCCTAAAGTGTTAGAAAATTTTGGAATTGATAGTAATAAATATACCGGCTTTGCTTTTGGTATGGGTGTTGAGCGCATTTGCCAATTAAAGTACCGAGTAAACGATTTACGCTTGTATTCGCAAAACGATGTTAGGTTCTTAAAGCAGTTTACAAGTGTAGTGTAAATGAATTTGTTGTAAGTAATCCTTTTTTGTAAATTATTATTTATGCAACGAAAAATAATTTTTATATTATTTGTACTAATTAATATTACTTCAACTTTATTATTTGCACAAAGGGGAATTAACAATTGTCCAATTGCTATTTACTTTAAGAAAGACACTTTGTATAATAACAAATGTGACACAGCAATAAAAGATATTTATTTCAACATAATTGCCAACAAGATTATTGTTGTTTACAAAAAAGGCACAAAAGGTAGGTTTGTGCCTGACGAAATTTTTGGGTATACAAATGCAAAAGGTCAATTTTATAGAGTTGACAATAATGATAAATTCGAGTTAAGAGATAAAAAGCAATTTTATTTTTATTCACGGAAATCAGGCAGGGGAACAAATTATTATTTCAGTAACCAAATAAACTCAAAGCTTTTTAGGTTTACAAAGAAGAATTTGTATTTGCAATATGATTCAACAAAAGTTAAGAAAATTCTTGACGATAAATATTATAAACGAAAACTCTAAGTATATTGCTTCACATAGCGCCTTGCTTTGAAACATTGGTTAATAGCTATCATCTGCAGTTGTTGAGGCATAACGAATAAAGCCAAGCAAAAGTTCTTAACTTCATCAGCAAAATAATTTTTAGTTCTGGGCTAAACTGTATAAAATAGTTCATTCTGCCCATGTATTGGGTAGAAGCATTTATGCTTTCAATTTTTTTCTGTATGCAAATTCATTGTACAAAAGGCATTGTTTTACGAACAATTA
>JAKAJX010000235.1 GCA_021824855.1 Bacteroidota bacterium
TAATAAACATATTAATTGAAACCCTTGAAGAGTTGATTCTTCAAGGGTTTTTATATTTAATCAAATTTTATTTTTGATTTTCAGGACGTAATGAACGAACTGTTTTACCTGCTTGCCACATTTCGCTATCGTGTAATTCTTTCAACTCGGCATCTAATTTTTCGCGATAATCGGGTTGAGAGTTAGAATCAATAGAGCGTTGAGATTCTTTACCTGTTGCAACACTTTCGTATAGTTCTTTAAATACCGGAGCTGTTGCATCACGAAACTTTTTCCACCAATCCAATGCACCACGTTGAGCTGTAGTAGAACAGTTAGCATACATCCAATCCATTCCATTTTCTGCAACTAATGGCATTAATGATTGTGTTAATTCTTCAACAGTTTCGTTAAATGCTTCACTTGGTGTATGGCCGGCATTGCGTAATACTTGATATTGTGCTGCAAAAATTCCCTGAATTGCACCCATCAATGTTCCGCGTTCGCCTGTTAAATCGCTGTACACTTCTTTCTTAAAATTTGTTTCAAACAAATAGCCACTTCCTACGGCAATACCTAATGCAATAGCTCGGTCTCTTGCTTTGCCGGTTGCATCTTGATAAACAGCATAACTGCTATTTAAACCTCTTCCCTGTAAAAACATTCTTCTTAACGATGTACCTGAACCTTTAGGAGCAACTAAAATAACATCAACATCGGTAGGAGGAATTATTCCTGTTTGATCGTTGAAAGTAATTCCAAAACCATGCGAAAAATATAATGCTTTACCGGCAGTTAAATGTTTTTTTACTGTAGGCCATAATGCAATTTGTGCAGCATCGCTTAACAAATAGCAGAAAATAGTTCCGCGTTCTAATGCTTCTTCAATTTCAAATAAAGTTTCTCCCGGAACCCAACCATCGGCAACTGCTTTATCCCAAGTTTTAGAATTTTTACGTTGACCAATAATTACATTAACTCCATTATCGCGTTGGTTTAATGCTTGTCCGGGGCCTTGTACACCATAACCAATTACAGCAACAGTTTCGTTTTTTAAAACTTCCTGTGCTTTACTCAGTGGAAACTCTTCGCGGGTTACTACTGTTTCTACAACACCGCCAAAATTTAATTGTGCCATTTTTGTTTTGTTTACTGATTTAAAAGTTGTGTTTGTTTTTTTGTTATCGGCTGTAGTACAAGCAGGTGCTTCTGTTGCGTCGCACTCTTGTACATTTTTTCTTTGTTCATCTTTTTTAAAGGCTACTGCTTTACTGTATTGCATTACAGCATTGCAATTCAATAATAACTACATGCTAAATACTTTATCCTGTTGATTTAGGAATTCGTTTTCCATTAAATCTTCTCCGGGTTGTTCTTCGTCGAACTCTTTTAATTTTTCGTGAAAGCCGCTACTGGTTTTAATAATAGCCACTCTTGCACTGCGAACGAATTCAATTAATCCGTATGGTTCTAATGCTTTAATTAATTTTTCAATTTCTTCTCTGTGGCCGGTAGTTTCAAAAACAGTATAATCTTTTCTTATAGCAACTGCTCTTGCTCCATATTCACGCAATAAGCGTTCTACTTTTACTTTTTCTGCAATAATATCTGTTGGTACTTTATACAGCGCCAATTCTTGCCAAACAATTTCATCGTTGGTATTAAAATATGCTTTTAAAACTTCTACTTGTTTTTCAATTTGCCTACAAAGTTTTCGAACTACTTCTTCATACTCGTTGATGATAATAGTAAAGCGATGAATGCCTTCGGCTTCTGATGGAGAAACGTTTAAACTTTCTATATTAATTTTTCTTCTGGAGAAAATAATGGCAATACGATTTAATAAACCAACTTGGTTTTCGGTATATACGGTTATGGTAAATTCTTGTTTCATTTTATATTTGCTTTAAAGGATATTTATTTTATTTTAATCTTATTTCGCTTACGCTGCATCCTTGTGGTACCATAGGAAATACGTTATTTTCTTTTCCTACCATTACTTCTAATAAATAAGCTCCCTTGTGGTTAAGCATTTCTTGTAAAGCGGTTTTTAAATCTTTTCTATCTTTTATACTCTTACCGGCAATTCCATAGCCTTTTGCAACTTGTACAAAATCGGGGCTTTGAATATCTACAAAAGAATAGCGTTTATCGTTAAATAGTTGTTGCCATTGACGCACCATTCCTAAAAAATTATTATTTAAAATAATAATTTTTACTTCGGGTTGGTATTGCATAATGGTTCCTAATTCTTGTATTGTCATCTGAAAACCTCCATCGCCAACAATTTCAATAACGGTTCTTTCCGGAGCACCCATTTTAGCACCTATAGCCGCAGGCAAACCAAACCCCATAGTGCCTAAACCACCCGAAGTAATATTGCTTTTTGTATGATTGAATTTTGCATAACGGCAGGTTACCATTTGATGCTGACCCACATCGGTTACAATAATGGCATCGCCATTAGTTAATTCATTTAAAGTTTTAATTACTTCGCCCATTGTCATAATATCTGAAGTGGGATTTAATTCATCGTGAATCACCACATCAATTTCTTGCTGCTTATATTCATTGAATTTGTTCAACCAATCCGTGTGTTGTTTTTCTTCAATCAGTTTAGTTAGTAGTGGTAAAGTTTCTTTACAATCTCCCCAAACCGGTACCGTTGTTTTTACGTTTTTATCAATTTCAGCCGGATCAATATCTAAATGAATAATTTTTGCTTGTTTAGCATATTTGTCTAAACGGCCTGTTACTCTATCATCGAATCGCATTCCAACTGCAATTAATACATCGCATTCGTTGGTTAAAACATTGGGGCCATAATTGCCATGCATGCCCAACATTCCTACATTTAGAGGATGTTCTGTTGGTAAGGCACTTAAGCCTAATAAAGTCCATGCCGATGGAATTCCTGCTTTTTCAATAAAAGCTTTAAACTCTTTTTCAGCATTACCAAGTATTACACCTTGACCAAATAATACAAAAGGTTTTTCGGCCTTATTTATTAATTCGGCAGCCTGTTGTATATATTCTTTTCTGATGATTGGTTTTGGTCGATAACTTCTAATATGCTCGCATTTGGTATAACCCGTGTAATCTATTTTTTGAATTTGGGCATTTTTGGTAATGTCTATTAAAACAGGTCCGGGGCGACCGGTTTTAGCAATATAAAAAGCTTTGGCTAAAACATGAGGAATTTCGTTAGCATCGGTAACCTGATAATTCCATTTAGTAACCGGAGTAGTAATATTAATTACATCTGTTTCTTGAAAAGCATCAGTACCTAATAAATGGGCAAATACTTGTCCTGTTATACATACAAGCGGTGTACTGTCTATCATTGCATCGGCCAATCCGGTAACTAAATTAGTAGCACCTGGTCCACTTGTTGCAAAAACAACACCCACTTTTCCACTACTACGGGCAAAGCCTTGTGCAGCATGAATGGCCCCTTGCTCGTGGCGAACTAAAATATGTTTTAATTTATCCGGATAATCGTATAATGCATCGTATATGGGCATAATGGCACCACCCGGGTAACCAAAAATTGTTTGTACATCTTCGGCTATACAAGCTTCTAATAAAGCTTGCGAACCACTTATGTTTTGTATTGTTTTTTCAGCTTCTTTTTGTTTTGTTAGTTCAAGCGTTTCCATACATATTATTTTTTATTTTTTACCAAACCAATGGATTATCAATTTGGCTTAAGTTGCGTCGCACACTTGTGCGGTTTATTTACAATTCGGCAATCTGAAATTTTATTTTTTTCTGTAAATTCCTAATAAATCAGTTGATGTTATTTGTTCGAAACCTACCTGCCGTAGCATAGTTACTAACTGGCCACGATGATAAGTTCCGTGATTGACGACATGTGCAAACAACTGATAAAACGGCATTGAATAACTTGCTCCGTTTAACCTTTTAAAATTAAGATTGCTTAATAATTTTTCTTCTTCAAAACCATCAATAAAAGTTTTTAAATTACTCGACGTGGTTTTCCATAATGCTAAATGCTCCTGTTTTGTTCCATTATATTCCGATTGCAACCAAACAATATTGTCATTGCCTTCAAATCTCTCCACCCATGCTTTCTCTGCACTTATTATGTGTAAAACTGTTTGCCTAATACTTGTAAAGCTACTTACCATTTCGTGGTTCCATTGTTCATCAGTAATTTGTTCTATCCAATTACAAACAGTTGTATTGGCCCACAAATTATATTCAGCAAGTTCTTTAAAATATTGTTTTGTCATAGTAGTTAAAATTTATTTTTGTGCTGATACGACGAATGTGATTGATTGTTTATGATGACTAACTACAGGTTGATTGAATTGAATTGCCGGAATCCATTTCGGGCAATTCTTCATTATTCTTTCAGCTTCTTCTTTTGTTCCATATCCAGGATCATTTTCTGCTTGTACATCGCTAATTGCACCTGTTGTATCTATACTAAAAGTTACTACTACTGTATATTTTCCTGGAGGTGCTCCATTTTCAATCGGCAAATCTCTATTTAAATTACCTTCTATATATTTTAGCCAACCTGCTGGTCCGCCCGGAAATTCTGAAGGTTGTTCAAAAATATAATCGGGGATTTGGTTACCTTCTTCATCAAAAACATAATTTTCCAACTTGTCAAAAGCTTTCATTTTGTATACATGAGCCCAAAGTTTTCCGTTTTCATAAAAGGCCCATGTATCATAAGTTCCTGATTCTTTACCATACTTAGTAACTCTTTTCTTATTACTATTCTCGTAATACCGGTATTCAAAAATTATTTTTCCATTTGGATAATAAAACATTGAATCTTTAATTTTCCCTGATTCATAATAGCAAATAACAGTTCCAATTGCACCATTTAAATTTGAATCAACAGCAATAAATTTGCTATATAACTTGTTAGAAGATGAATAATAAGCTGTACAATTATAAAAACTATCACGATCTTCAAATTGATAATAGTATGTAGAATTTTCTTTTGGTACAACTTTAAAAAGTGTATCATAATATTTTATAATTACTTTGTTTTGAGCATTCAAAGTAGTTAATGAAAAAATAAATACTATTATTAAAATCAATCTCATTATTCTTGATGTATAATTTTTACTTTTTACTTTAATTTTCATCCGTTACACAACCTTCTGCAGCAGTTGTAACCAGTTTAGCGTATTTATATAAAACGCCATTGGTTGCTTTTAATGCAGGTTGTTTCCAAGCTGCTTTTCTTTTAGCAATCACATCATCAGCAACTTTTAAAGTAAGTAAATTTTTTGTTGCATCAATTTCAATCACATCATTGTCTTCAACTAATGCAATTAGTCCGCCTTCTTGTGCTTCTGGAGTAATATGACCAACAACAAATCCATGTGTTCCGCCACTAAATCTTCCATCGGTAATTAATGCAACCGATTTTCCCAAACCTGCACCAATAATGGCTCCGGTAGGTTTTAGCATTTCGGGCATACCCGGTGCACCTTTAGGTCCAATGTTTCTAATAACCACCACATCACCTGCATGTACTTTTCCGTTTTTAATTCCTTCAATTACATCTTTCTCGCCATTAAAAACTCTGGCAGTTCCTTCAAAACGTTCGCCTTCTTTGCCACTTATTTTAGCAACACTTCCACCTGTTGCCAAGTTGCCGTATAAAATTTGTAAATGCCCTGTTGCTTTTAATGGTTTATTTAATGGAGCAATTATTTTTTGTTGATCGAAATCTAAGTCTTTGGCATCGGCTAAATTTTCTGCAACTGTTTTTCCGGTAACAGTTAAACAATCGCCATGTAGCATACCATTCTTCAATAAATATTTCATTACTGCAGGAACACCACCATATTGATGCAGATCTTCCATTAAATATTTTCCGCTTGGTTTAAAATCTGCAAGTACAGGAACTTTATTGCTGATAGTTTGAAAATCATCTTGCGTTAATGCAATGCCAACACTTTTAGCCATTGCTATTAAATGCAATACAGCATTGGTACTTCCACCAAGAACCATTACTACCGTAATTGCATTGTCAAACGCTTTACGTGTCATAATATCTCTAGGCTTAATATCTTTTTCCAATAATAATTTTATGGCTGCACCAATTTCTGCACATTCTTTTTGTTTGTCTTTGCTTATTGCAGGGTTAGAGGAAGAATAAGGTAAACTCATTCCCAATGCTTCAATAGCACTTGCCATAGTATTGGCTGTGTACATGCCACCGCAGGCACCGGCACCCGGGCAACTATGTTTTACAATGCCCTTAAAATCGGCTTCACTTAAATTGCCGGCTAATTTTTGGCCTAATGCTTCAAAGGCCGAAACAATATTTAAATCTTCGCCATGATAATGGCCTGGTGCAATGGTTCCTCCATATAACATTATTCCCGGGCGATTTAACCTGCCCATTGCCATGATAGATCCGGGCATATTTTTATCGCAACCCGGAACAGTAATAATTGCATCATAATATTGAGCACCGGCATTGGTTTCAATGCTATCGGCAATAACTTCTCTGCTTACTAAACTATATCTCATGCCATCTGTGCCCATGCTAATTCCATCGCTTACACCAATAGTATAAAAACGCAAACCGAGTAAACCACTTTCTTCAACACTTTTTTTAATATCGGTTGCCAAATCGTTTAAATGCATGTTACAAGGATTACCATCCCAACCCATACTTACAATGCCTACCTGTGGTTTTTTAAAATCTTCGTCTTTAAATCCAATAGCATAATACATGGCTTGTGCTGCAGGTTGTGTTTCGTCTTGTGTTAATGTTTTACTGTACTTATTTAATTCTACTGACATTCTTTTTTGTTTAGTTTTTATATAATCAACTTTGTAAGTCTAATTTTTCTATTATTCATCAATTGTTTTTTGTTCTACCAGCAAATAAAAAAACCCGCCTTTTTTGAGGCGGGTTGGTATATAATAAAATCGTTAAGTTTTATAAGCAACAGCCACCTCTATGAAGTGCGGAAATAATAATGACACCGACAAAAATGACGTTGATAAGTATATTATTATTTGCTTTTGCTAACATAGAAGTTATGTTGTTGCAACAAATATAGGACGCCTCGATTAAAAAACAAAGAACTATTTAAGTGATGATTTAGGTAATAATTTTTTTTATTGCAATACACCACTTAATTTATTTAAATGATGGTTGATTTTCTCAACTCAACATTTTCTTGATTAACCTCATCGGTTATTTTATGAATTACATAATCGCTGATAAGTTCACCTACGGTTGATGTAAAATAAAAGTTAATAGGATCAATATCTTTCGTAAAAAATTTGTTTTGGAGAGTCCAACTGACTCCTTGTCGCACTCTGTTCGCTTCTTCATGCATTTGAAAATAATCTAACATCATTGCAGCCGATAAAATTGCACCAATGGGGTTGGCAATATCTTTTCCGGCAGCTTGTGGGTAGGAACCATGAATTGGTTCAAATAAAGCAGTACAAACGCCATAAGATGCAGAGGGAAGCATACCCAGTGAACCACTTAATACACTTGCTTCATCGCTAATAATATCTCCAAACATATTTTCTGTAAGTATCACATCAAACTGTTTTGGATTAATAATTATTTGCATGGCTGCATTATCTACATACATATAATTCACAGCTATATCCGGATATTGTTGAGCAATTTCTTGCACTACTTTTCTCCATAATCTCGATGTTTCTAAAACATTCGATTTATCAATTAAGGTTAATTTTTTTCTTCTTAGTCTTGCATTTTGAAATGCAATGTGTGCAATACGTTCAATTTCTGAAACATGATAGATTGATTCATCGATAGCTTGTGTTCCATCTGGACTGGTTTCTTTTTTTCCAAAATAAATGCCACCGGTAAGTTCTCTAAAAATAATAAAATCTACCCCTTCTAACTGTGTTTCTTTAAGTGGTGAAAGGTGTTGAACAGCAGGGTAGGTAATAATTGGACGAATGTTTGAAAAGAGTTGTAAAGATTTTCGTAGTTTAAGTAATCCATGCTCGGGTCTTACTTTGGCTGAAGGATTATTATCATATTTAGGATCACCTATTGCGCCAAATAAAATAGCATCACTGTTTAAGCAAATTTCAATGGTTTCATCGGGCAAAGGATTACCGGTTTGTTCAATGGCTCCTGCACCCATTAAGCAATAAGTGTAATTAAATTGATGCTTATATCTTTCTGCAACTGCATTTAAAACCCGAACTGCTTGAGCAATTACTTCGGGGCCAATACCATCTCCATTTATTACTGCAATATTTTTTTTCATGGTTTAATTAGTTTATGCGGCAATAACTTTTTGGAATTTTTTTTGCAATGTTTGTTTGCCATTTATTAGTTCCATTTTAAATTGAATGCACGATGGAATTTCTTCATCATAATGACTAACATAAATTAATGACGTATTAGATGCATAACAAATAGCATCTATTAATTCTATAAAGTATGCAATATGCTCATCATCTAATCCCTGACAAGGTTCATCTAAAACTAATAATGGTGGATGTTTTACTAATGCCCTTGCTAATAATACCCATCGCTGTTGGCCTACAGATAAAGTGTGTAGTAAGTTATTGGCATATTTTTTCAATTCAAAAAAGTTCATCCAATTATGTAAAATTTCTTCTTGTGCAGCATTCAAGTTTTTATATAAACCCATTGTATCAAAAAATCCCGATGCAATGGTTTGGTAAACAGTAATATTGGTGTCGAAATATTTATGTAGTTCAGGCGAAACATAGCCAATCTTCTTTTTAATATCCCAAATACTTTCTCCTTTGCCTCTTCTTTTGTCGAATAAATAAATTTCATTTGCGTATGCTTGCGGATTATCGGCAGTTATTAAACTGAGCAAAGTGGATTTACCTGCTCCGTTGGCACCTTTTAAAAGCCATCTTTCGCCCGAAAGTATTTTCCAGTTGATTGAATTTAAAATTATTTTTTCGCCATATTTTACAGAAATGTTTTTCATAACAAGAGCCGTAGTTGCAGTTTCTTGAAAAGCAATTTGCGGAACTGTTTTGTTAAGTGAAATATTTTCTGTGTATGTAAAATGAGTTGATGTGTAAGTAACTTTCTCTGTATATCGAACTAAATTTCCTTCTTGTATTTCTGCAATATGTGTAATACAGTTGGGCAGCTCTTTTGTATTGCCCACTACAATAATGGTTGTTCCGTTTTCTGCAATTGAATTTAAAGCTACATGTAGTTCTTTTCTGCTATTAATATCTAAACCGTTAAACGCATTATCGAGAATTAAAACTTGTGGTTGCTGTATTAATATTTTAATAAGTTGCAACTTTTTTTGTTCGCCATTTGAAAGTTGAATTAATGGCGTATTAATTCTATCTGATAAATTAAATTGTTGCAGCCAATAGTTTGTAAGTGTTTTTTTTTCTTTTAAGGAAGCCATACTTTTTATAGTGCTTAAAGCTTCTGCAACTGTAATTGTATCTGTTGCATCGCAACTGTTAAAGCGTTGCTGATAATAAAAGTTAGAAATGTTTGAAAGTGTTTTCCATTTTTCCGAATTTTCTACCAAAATTACTTTTGGTAAAAGAAGTTGGTTGGGTGTAAAATTAATTTTTATTGTTCCTGTATAAAAAATGTTGTTTGCAATAGTTTTTGCCAAAACAGTTTTGCCACTACCGGTTTTCCCGGTAATGGCAAGGTGTTGATTAGAGGCTAAATGAAAAGATATGTTATGCAATATAGTTTTACCATATTGATGAACATTTATATTATTTACTATAATAGATGGTGTAATCATTTATAATTAAACTGTTACCTCAACTTGTTGTGCTAATTGGTGCAAATCTTCATCCTGAATTTCTTTTTTGTGATCGGCAATTTCTAAAAATTTTGCATAAATAATATCAACCGAATTTCTATTAAAATTATATCCTAAGTTTTTTAATCTGTAAGCTAATGCACTTCTGCCACTTCTTGCTGTTAAAACTATTTTAGAGGTATCGGCACCCACTTCTGTTGGATTAATAATTTCATACGTTATAGCACTTTTTAAAAATCCATCTTGATGAATACCCGATGAATGCGAAAATGCATTTGCACCAACAATCGCTTTATTGGGCTGTACCGGCATTCTCATTGTATCGCTTACCAATTTACTAACAGGATTTAGTTGTTCCGATTTTATTCGGGTATAATAGCCAAGGTCTTTATGTTGCTTTATAATCATTACTACTTCTTCTAAAGAGGTATTGCCTGCTCTTTCTCCTAAACCATTTATGGTACATTCAATTTGGCGTGCACCATTAATAACGCCTTCAATGGCATTTGCAGTAGCTAATCCTAAATCGTTATGGCAATGGCAAGAAAGAATAGCTTTATCAATGTTGGGAACATTGTTTCTTAGATAGGCCATTTTTGCTCCATATTGGCTGGGTAAGCAATATCCTGTTGTATCGGGAATATTTACTACGGTAGCACCTGCATTAATTACTGCTTCAACTACTTTTGCCAAGTATTCATTATCTGTACGACCTGCATCCTCAGCATAAAATTCAACTTCATCTACAAAATTTCTTGCCCATTTTACGCACTGTTTTGCACGTTCTAAAATATCTGCTCTATTAGAGTTGAATTTTCCTTTTATATGATAATCGGATGTTCCAATTCCTGTATGAATGCGTTTATGACGTGCCGGTTTTAATGCTTCTGCTGCTACTTCAATATCTTTTAATACAGCACGACTTAATCCGCATACGGTAGTGTTTTTAATGAGTTTTGAAATTTCGGTAACCGATTCAAAATCTCCGGGAGATGATATAGGAAATCCGGCTTCCAGTATATCAACACCCAAATCTTCTAAAACTAATGCCAATTCTAACTTTTCTTTCGTATTTAATTTACAACCCGGCACTTGTTCTCCATCGCGAAGTGTAGTGTCGAAAATATAAACCTTATTATCGTTCATAAGTGAATAATTAATTTAATTTCGTTTGTTATCTAATTTTAGGCTACAGCGTAAAGCAAAATAGGATAATGCACGATGGATAAAAGTATTGAATTGTGCTATAATAGAAGGTGCAAAAATGTATTGAATTTACGTTGAATAAAGATGGCTTAAATTGTTAAAATGCTTATGTAATAAGGATTTTGAAGAAAATAAAATACGATGCCCAACAAAAATATTGATATCGTTTTTCAGTTA
>JAKAJX010000189.1 GCA_021824855.1 Bacteroidota bacterium
CCAAATCAAAACCATATACGGCAGGATAATCTCCGGTAATGGCTTTTACATCACTTCTTCCATTTTCATATTCCCATCCCATACCATACGCTAAATCATCTTCATGCCCAAAAAGTATTCCTTTATTCAGCAGAGTAAAAAGTGAACGATATAATGCAACCGTTTTAACTGAAGCATTTTTATCGGCAGGAAACTTCACTTGAGAAAAATTTTTTACTTGTAACAATAAAGCCATTACTACTAATACTTTTTTAACCAATAAAAATATTTTTCGAGTAGGCATACTAAAAAAAAGTGGCATAATTCTATGATTTGACATTTATCAAATTTATTATTATACAAGGTATATAGATAATACTATTTTAACTAATTGCAATATCTTTTTTAAAAATTACATAAATTGCAAACGATTGCATTTAGCAAAAAACCTAACTAACTATTGCTTAACTCAACAAAATAATTCAATCTAATGGCTAACACTGTGCTAAAAGAAATCACGCCTTTAATTCAGTCTGATTGTTTTACCATTGCTTTAAGAGACAAATCGCATTTTAATTTTCCACTTCATTTTCATGAAGAATTTGAACTGAATTTAATTTACAATGCAAAAGGTGCAAAAAGAATAGTTGGCGATAGTGTTGAGTTAATTAACGATTACGAACTTGTTTTAATAGGTCCCGGTTTAATACATGGATGGTTTGATGCAGAATGTAAAAATGAAAACATAAAAGAAATTACAGTACAATTTCATAAAGATTTATTTGATGATAAACTATTGCAACGAAACCAGTTAAGCTTAATAAGAAATATGTTATCCTTAGCCAGTCAAGGAATTTTATTTGATATAAATACAGGAAAAAAAATATCGCAACGCTTAGAACAAATAAACAATCAAAAAGGCTTTGCATCGGTAATTGAATTGATGTACATATTGCACGAATTATCAATTGCCGAAAATGCAAGACTACTATCGAACAACTTTTTCAGCAAAACATCGGCTAAAGTTAATAATACCAATCATCGTATAGATATTGCTTTGGAATACATGAATAAAAACTTTGAAAGAGATATTACCCTTTCCGAAGTTGCCAAAGAAACTAATATGGCTGAAACATCTTTTAGCAGATTTTTTAAAAATACTACCGGCACCACTTTTTCGGAACATTTAATAGATGTTAGAATTGGCCATGTTACACGCATGCTAATTGATACGCAAAAATCAATTGCCGAAATAGCCTATCACTGCGGCTTTAACAATATTTCTAATTTTAATAGAATATTTAAGCATAAAAAAAGTTGTACTCCCAAAGAATTTAGAGAAGGCTACTCCTCTATGAATAGATTGTTTTTTTAAAGCAAAAAATACAATCATATTTTCTGCAAAAATTTTCATTATCAACCAGTTGTACTATTTTCTCTTTTTCTAGAAAGAAGAAGATAAAATTGAGATATTAAGGTAATAAACCATCTATTGTGTTAAAACAACACATTCAAATGTTAAAATTATACCAGCAATTGTTAAAATAAGATTATTCATTTTTCAACACTAAAAATATTTTTGGTAAATCTTTATTCACTAATCTAACAATTGCTTATGCAAAACAAAAACTACCTCGTAAAGAGCTTTTTGTTGTTTACTTTCCTATTTCTTTCAAGTTTAAGTTTATTAGCACAAAAAACCATTACAGGAAAAGTAATCAATAAAGCTACAGGGCAACCTATTTCTTCGGCAGCTGTTCAAATAAAAGGCTCGGCTACTGCCACTGCCACCAACGCCGAAGGTTTCTTTAGTATTAAGGTACCAAAGGAAAACAGCACCCTCATCATTTCATTTATCGGATTTGAAACTGTACAAATTCCGGTATCGGACAAAACATCTTCCATTAACGTAAGTTTATCCGAAGTAAGTACAGCCTTAAACGACATTTTGGTTACGGGCTATACTTCGCAAAGAAGAAAAGATATTACGGGTTCTGTTGCCGTAGTAAATGTTAGCAACATGAAATCAATTCCTGCCGGAACAGTTGAATCTGCATTGCAGGGACAAGCTTCGGGTGTAACCGTTATTAATTCAGGTGCACCGGGCGGAGGAAGTAATGTTAGAATTCGTGGTATTACTTCTACCGGAAATACCAATCCATTGGTAATTATTGATGGAGTACAAGGTAGTTTACACGATTTAAATGTAAACGATATTGAATCTATGCAAGTATTAAAAGATGCAGGTGCTGCCGCTATTTATGGAGTACAAGGTTCTAATGGTGTTATTATTGTAACTACTAAAAAAGGAAAACCCGGCAGAGCAAGAATTACCTATGATGCGTATGTTGGAACTCAAGAACCTTTAAAAAATGGTTTCAACTTAGCCAATACCATGGAATATGCAACCACTATTAGAAATATGGAAATAAATTCGGGAGTTGCACCAGGTAGCAGAAATCAACAATTTGGACAAGGAAATACACCAACTATTCCCGATTACATTACACCAACTGCTGCCAAAGCAGGTGATCCGGGAACTGACCCAACAACTTATAATATTAATTCCAATCAAATTACAAAAGCCAATAAATCGGGAACAGATTGGTTTCACGAAATTTTTAAACCTGCCATGATGCAAAGTCATACCATTACTGCAAGTGGCGGAAATGATAAATCTACTTATTTATTTTCTGTAGGTTATTTAAACCAACAAGGTACTTTAATTAATACCTATTTAAAAAGATATACTGCAAGAATGAATACTACTTTTAATATAAAAGATCATATAAGAGTAGGTGAAAATGCATTTGTTGTTTTTAAAGATAATCCGCAGGTTACCAACCAAAATGAAGGTAATGCTATTTCATTTAGCTACAGAGAACCACCCATTATTCCGGTATATGATATTATGGGTAATTATGCAGGTACAAAATCAGCTTTCTTAAGTAATTCTCAGAATCCAGTAGCCAATCAACAAAGAACCGCTAACAACAAAGGAAGCGATTGGCAAGTAAATGGTAATGTATTTGCCGAAGTTGACTTTCTAAAACATTTTACGGCAAGAACCAGTTTTGGTGGAACTTTTGATAATTATTACTATTACTATTTCACTTATACTCCATACGAAAATGCAGAAGGTAATACCAACCCCAATTCGTTTACAGAAGGAGCAGGTTATAATAGTTTATGGTTATGGACTAATACTTTAAACTATTCTAACACATTTGGCAAACATTCTATTAAAGCATTAGTAGGTTCTGAAGCTAAAAATGTTTATCAACGTGGTTTTAGTGCAGGAAGAAGTAATTATTATAGCACCGATCCTAGTTTCTGGGTTTTAAATACAGGTAATCCCGGCACACAGAGCAATGTTGGAAATCCTCCTTACCAGTTATCTATTTCTTCTCTTTTCGGAAGATTAGATTATAGTTATGATGATAAATATTTATTAGCCGCAACAATTCGCCGTGATGGTGCATCTGTATTTTCTCCCGGTCATCAATATGGTACATTCCCATCGGTAACAGCAGGATGGAGAATTTCGAATGAAGATTTCATGAAAAATATTTCATGGATTAATCAACTAAAATTAAGAGGTGGTTGGGGTAAATTAGGGTCAATAAGCAATATTAATCCAACTAACCCTTATACGCTATTTGCTTCAGGTGCAGGATTATCTTATTATCCAATTACCGGAAGTTATAATAGTTCTACCCAAGGCTTCTTCAACTCACAATTGGGTAATACCAGCACCACATGGGAATCTGATATTATTACCAACATAGGTATGGACGCTACTATTCTTAATAATAAATTAGACATCTCAATTGAATGGTATAAAAAAGCTATTAGTGGTTTGTTATTCAGAAATGTATCAGCAATAGGAAACTATAACGGTGGTTCAACACAACCATTTGTAAACTTAGGAAATATTCAAAATACAGGTATCGACCTTGCATTAACCTATCATGGAAGCATCAATAAAGATTTTAAATTTGATGTAACCGGTACATTAACTACCTACAAAAACTTAGTAATGAGTTTACCTTCAGGTTATAAATATGTAGATGAATATAGCTTAGGTTCTACACGTATTGGTGCTTTCTCTCGGTTACAACCCGGACAAGCAGTTGGTGCTTTCTATGGTTACAAAGTAGTAGGATTATTTAAAGATGCATCAGACGTTGCAAAATCTGCAACACAAAGTGGTGCCGCACCAGGTCGCTTTAAATATGCCGATATGAATGGTGATGGAAAAATTACAGATGCAGACAGAACATTTATTGGAAATCCTAATCCAAAATTCACTTATGGATTAAACTTAGCAGCAAGTTATAAAAACTTCGATTTCGCTATGTTCTTATACGGTTCTGCAGGAAACGATGTAGTAAACTTTGTTAAATACTGGACAGACTTTCCACAAGTATTTGCAGGAAATGTAAGTAAAAATGCAGCTTATAATTCATGGACACCTAACAATACCAATGCTACAGTGCCTATTCTTGAAAAATCGGCCAACTTCAGCAATTCTACTGTATTCAACTCTTATTACATTGAAAAAGGCTCATATTTAAGATGTAAATCATTAATTATTGGTTATACAATTCCAAGTGATCAATTGAAAAAAGCCGGCATCGAAAAATTAAGAGTGTATGTTCAAGCTGCTAACTTATTTACTATCACCAAATACTCTGGTTTAGATCCGGAACTACAAGGCTCTGATTTAAACAACAACAGTAATTTCGGTATTGACTTTGGTAACTATCCTGCAAATCAAAAAAGTTTCAATATTGGTGTGAATGTAGGATTCTAATATTGTTAATTTAAAAAAGAAATAAACTATTGTATATGAAGAAAATACATTCAAAAAAAATAATCATACCGGCATTAATAGCAATTATTGCTATATTCTATGCCTGTAAACAAAGCTTCCTCGATAAATCGCCGATAGGAACTTTAAACCAAAATATTCTTGCTAACGAAAATGGAGTTCAAGGATTATTAATTGGTGCTTATGCCCTATTAGATGGAGAAGGAGGCAACGTAAATAGCGGATGGGGTTCGGCTGCTGATAATTGGACTTATGGCAGTGTTGCAGCAGATGATGCGTATAAAGGATCAACCCCGTCAGATCAAGGTGATATTTTAGGATTAGAAACATGGACTGCCAATTCTGCAAACGGATATGTTGCTCAAAAATGGGCTACCTGCTACGAAGGTGCTCAAAGAGCTAATGATGTATTGAGAATGCTTAAAATTGCCACCAACGTTTCTGCAACAAATGCTGCCGAATATTCCGCAGAAGCTCGTTTTTTAAGAGCACATTACCATTTTGAATTGAAAAAAGTATTTGGCAATGTACCTTTTGTAGATGAAACCGTTAATAATACCACCGACCCTGCTACACTTTCTAATGTAGATGCATCAGGAGCCTATGTTAATATATGGCCAAAGATTGAAGCCGACTTTGCTTATGCAGCAGCCAATTTGCCAGAAATTCAATCGCAAGTTGGTAGAGCCAATAAATGGGCAGCTACTGCTTTTTTAGCCAAAGTATATATGTTTGAAGGAAAATATAGTTCAGCAAAACCTTTATTCGATCAATTAATAGCAAGTGGTAAAACATCGAGTGGTAAAAAGTATGCGCTTATTCCTTACGCACAAAACTTTAATCCTGCCACTAACCATGATAATGCAGAAATGGTATTTGCAGTTCAAATGTCTGTAAACGATGGTTCCGGTTCTGCCAATGCAAGTGGCTTAGGACAAGCTAATGGCAATTGGGGCGATAATCTTAATTTCCCTTATAATGGTGGTCCTGGTGCTTGTTGCGGATTTTTTAATCCATCACAAAGCTTAGCCAACTCATTTAAAACAGACGCTACAGGTTTACCAATTAGCAATTATAATAGTGGTAATAATGTTAGTGATTTAAGTGCATCTCAATACAATGGCAATTTAGATCCAAGAATTGATTGGACATTAGGTCGCCCTGGTGTTCCATACTACGATTGGGGTCCTCATCCTGGCGATGCATGGATTCGTGATCCAGCCAATGATGGTCATTTCAGTCCTAAGAAAAACACCTATGCACAAAGTCAAAAAGGCACTTATTCAAGTACCGAAAATTATTGGGCAAATACAGAATTAACTGCCAATAATTACAATGTAATGCGTTATGCCGATTTATTGTTATTAGCTGCTGAAGCAGAAGTGCAAGTAGGTTCTTTAGCTCAAGCACAAACCTATGTAAATATGGTACGCAACAGAGCTGCCGATCCAACAGGATGGGTGTATGCCGGTGGTGCTACTTACGATGCTACTAAATCTCAATATTCACCACAAACTACCCCTGCGGATAATTATATGGTTGCTCCATATCCTCCAGGTTATTTTACTGATAAGAATACAGCCATGGCTGCCATTCAAAGAGAAAGATATATGGAATTAGGCATGGAAGGTCATCGCTTTTTCGATTTAGTTCGTTGGGGAATTGCAGATGTTACTTTAAATAATTACATCGCAACCGATCGCATTGCCAAAACATCTTTAGTAAGTGTGGGTGCTAATTTTGTAAAAGGAAAATCAGAATTATTCCCCATACCTCAAGCACAAATAGATATTTTAAATGCAAAAGGAAAGACCATTTTAAAACAAAATCCGGGGTACTAATTTTTTATTATTTAAACAATCATACATCCAGTGTTAACTTAAAGAGGTGGAGTTTTCACTCTGCCTCTTTTATTTACTCAATGATAGATTATCTCAATTCGCATTATAGAATTATATTGCAATATGAAAAACATGTATTACACTGCCAACGTAAAAAATTTATTCTTCTATATTCTTATTGCTTGTATTACTTTATCGTGCAAACAAAAAACATTATTTCAACAAATTCCATCATCGCAATCGGGTATTCACTTTAATAATACCATTACCGATAACGATTCAATGAATATTATAGATGTTACCAATATTTATAACGGAGGTGGTGTGGCTATTGGAGATTTTAATAATGATGGTTTACAAGATATTTATTTTACCGGAAACCTTGTATCAAACAAATTATACTTAAATAAAGGGAATTTTAAATTTGATGATATTACCCAAACAGCCGGTGTTGATGGGCAAGGAAGATGGTGCCGTGGTGTTGCAGTAGTGGATATTAATAATGATGGATGGATGGATATGTACGTTTGTTGCACCTTAAAAGAAAATCCATCTGAAAGAAAAAATTTATTATACATTAACCAAGGAGTTGATAAAAATAATATCCCGCATTTTAAAGAAATGGCCGCAGAATACGGATTAAACGATTCTGTATATTCTACCATGGCAGCTTTTTTCGATTACGACAATGACGGCGATTTAGATATGTATTTAGTAGTAAATGAAATTAATAAACATCGCTACCCCGACGATTTTCATCCTGTTTTAACCAATGGCGAAAACCCTAGCACAGGCAAATTGTATAGAAATGATTGGAATGAAAAATTAGGACATCCTGTATTTAAAGATGTTTCGAAAGAAGCCGGAATTATGACCGAAGGATATGGGCATTCGGTAAACATTGTTGATATTAATAATGATGGATGGAAAGATATTTATGTTACCAACGATTTTGTTACCAACGATCTTTTATGGATTAACAACCACGATGGAACTTTTACCAATCAATTATCTACCTATTTTAAACATACATCGGCTAATTCAATGGGCATTGATATTGAAGATATTAATAATGACGGACTAAAAGATGTGGTGGTATTAGATATGAATCCTGAAGATAACTATCGAAAAAAAATGAACCTCAATATTAATAAATATCAAAACTATTTAAACAACGATGCATACAATTACAACTATCAATACGTTAGAAATACCTTACAAATTAATCAGGGAAATAGACTTACTCAAAACGATTCAGTAGGTGCTCCTATTTTTAGCGAAATTGGTTTTTATGCCGGCATATCTGAAACAGATTGGAGTTGGACACCCATGGTTACAGATTTTGACAATGATGGTTATAGAGATATTATTATCACCAATGGCTTTGCCAAAGATGTAAACGATCACGATTTTATGGCCTATCGAAAAAAGGCTTATATCATAGCTTCGAAAAGAAGCATTTTAGACCAAATACCACAAGTAAAATTGCATAACTACGGGTATAAAAACAATAAGGATTTAACCTTTAGCAATGTTACAAATCAATGGGGACTTACCTTGCCTACTTTTTCTAATGGTGCAGCGTATGCCGATTTGGATAATGATGGAGATTTAGACCTTATTATTAATAACATCAACGATGAAGCACTCATTTATAAAAATAACGAACGAGAAATAAATAAAGATAGCAGCCACTATTTACAATTAAAATTTCATGGCGATAAACTAAATATTAACGGAATAGGCGCACTGGCAGAATTGTATTACGATCATGGGAAAACACAAGTTTGGGAAAATACACCATTCCGCGGTTATCTTACCAGTATTGATAATCGTGCTCATTTTGGATTAGGAAAAATTAATACTATCGATTCTATTAAAATAAAATGGCCTAATGGAAAAATGCAAATATTGCATAATATTAAAACAGATCAATTACTTACTGTAAATGAGATGAATGCTACCATTAACTATTCTTTTGTACAATCAAAAATTGCTACCAATGCACTATTTAAAGAAGTAACCGATTCAACACATGTACATTTTACCCATAACCAAAAAGATTTTATTGATTTTAATATCCAAAAACTATTACCGCATAAATTATCGCAATATGGTCCGGCAATGGCCGTTGGAGATATTGATGGCAATGGGTTAGATGATATTATTGTTGGAGGAGCATTTAAAAAAAGTGCACAGCTTTTCTTTCAGGAAAAAAACAAAGGATTTATTCATAAAAGTTTTATAGCCGATTCCTCACTTCTTGATCAAAAATATTCCGAAGATATGGGCATACTCTTATTTGATGCAGATGGTGATGGCGATTTAGATATGTATATTGCAAGCGGTGGCTATGCCAACGAACCTAATTCATTACCCTATCAAGATAGATTATATAGAAATGATGGCAAAGGAAATTTTACATTAGATACTTTAGCAATTCCTAAAAATTATACCAGCAAATTTAGCGTACGTGCAATTGATTATGATAAAGATGGCGACCTCGATTTATTTATTTCGGGAAGAGTGGAACCTTGGAATTATCCTAAACCTGTTTCAAGTTTTATTTTAAGAAATGATACCAAAAATGGGAATATTAAATTTACCGATGTAACCAATGAAGTAGCACCTGCTTTAAAAAATATAGGACTGGTTTCGGATGCATTATTTTCAGATTTCGATAATGATGGTTGGGTTGATTTAATACTTACTGGCGAATGGATGCCAATAACATTTTTAAAAAATGAACATGGCATATTTAAAGATGTTACCAACAAAACAACCATTAATAACCAAGTTGGCTGGTGGAATAGCATTGCTGCAGGAGATTTTGATAATGATGGCGATATAGATTATGTTGTTGGAAACCTTGGCTTAAATTCATTTTATAAAGCAAGCGAAAAATATCCTGTTTCGGTGTATGCAAAAGATTTTGATCATGATGGAGTGTATGATGTTTTCCCATCGCTTTATTTATACCCTACTGCCGAAAGTTCAACCAAAAAAGAATTTCCTGCACAAGTTCGAGATGATATTATTAAACAAATGATTAGCATGCGAAGAAAGTTTCAAACACATCAATCATTTGCAACTGCTACAATGGATAAAGTATTATCGAAAGAACAATTAAAAGATGCTTTAATACTACATGCCAATAACTTTCAATCGGTTTATTTAAGAAACGATGGCAATGGTAAGTTTACCATGCTTCCACTACCAAAAGAAGCTCAAATTTCTTTACTCAATGCAATGTGTGTAGATGATTTTGATGGCGATGGAAATTTAGATATTGTAATTAACGGAAACGATTATGGTACTGAAGTGAATGTTGGAAGATACGATGCACTTAATGGACTTTTACTAAAAGGCAATGGAAAAGGATATTTTACAGCACAAACCATTCAACAAAGTGGTATATTTATTCCTGGCGATGGAAAATCTTTAGTGAAACTTCGTAATAGCAATAATCAATATTTAATTGCAGCAGCAGAAAATAGAGGTCCGTTAAAAATATTCCAATCAAATCAACCTTCTAAAACTATTGCTTTACAGCCAACCGATGAATATGCAATTATTCATTTTACAAATGGCACCAAGCAAAAACAAGAATGTTACTATGGTAATTCATTCTTATCACAATCGGCAAGATTTATGAATGTAACCAACAATATTGCGTATATAACCATTTACAATTCAAAAAAACAAGCTAGAAAAATAATTGTGAAATGAAAAAAAGTAATATCCTACTATTTTTACTTATGCTAATTTTTGTTTCGTGTAAAAACAAAAATACCAATCCCTACCAAAATAATTTGGGTATTCAACCGGCTCAATTAGCACAAGCAGACATAGAACATTATACAACTATATTATGGAAAGATTCCATTCAAAATTTTGGTGAAATAAAAGTTGGCGATACCGTACAACTTCATTTTACCTTTAAAAATACCGGAACATATCCTTTATTTCTGACCGGAGCAAAACCCAATTGTGGATGTACCGTAACAGATTATCCAAGAACTGTTATTCAGCCGGGCGAAGAAGGAGTATTAACTGCAAAATTTGGCACAACAAACGAAAAAGGAATTATAAAAAAAACAATCAGAGTTTCATCCAATACAACAAACAACATTTATCACGTTCTTCAATTTTATGGTGAAACAAAAAAATAACTCACATGAAACACATTCGCACAAATCAATTTTTGCTAACAATTTTATTGGTTAGCAGCAGTATTTTTTTTAGTTGTGGAAAAGCTAAAAAAAGTGTTACTATCGACGATGCTGAAGTATTACATCAAAACACAGATCAGATAACACAAGTAATTATTTACGATATTTTTTCGCCACCGGTTGCAAGCAGAATTTATGCCTATACCTCATTAGCAGCGTATGAAGCAATAAGGTTTGCAAAAGCCGATGCACCTTCCATTGCATCTAAATT
>JAKAJX010000004.1:0-9514 GCA_021824855.1 Bacteroidota bacterium
TATTTTTTAATCAGTTGGTTAATGCGATCAGGATGTGTGGTTATTTCATTCACTGTAACTGCACTCACTTCGGGCAATTTCAGTAAATTAAATTTTTCTAAGAACTGATTGGTTAATTTTCTTTTTTCAAAAGGGTGATAACTGCTTTTTTCTAATTTTAAATCAAAAATATCTTTCCATTTATTTTCTTCAACAACTCCCATATCGCCCAGCATTTCGTGTTTTACTGCTACTACTTTACCCAAATTAATTTTTTTATCAAAAGCACCGGCAATGCCCATTTGAATAATAAAATCGGGCTTATCATTAATAGCTAAGCAAGTTAAATTAACGGCTGAAGCTAACATGCCAACACCACTTTGATGAAATAAAACTTTAAACCGATGGCTATTGCTGGTATATAAGTCGGGAATATTTAATAAAGCAGGCATCCATTCTCCTGTAGTTGCTGCAGTTACAACCACTTTCATATAGTTAAAATTTATTGGTTTAGGGCAGAGTTGTAAAGGTCGGGTTTGAAAATGAGTTCTGCAAAATTCAAATGCATTTTCATTTTAATTCTCAAACATTACCTTTACGGCAAAATGAAATGACGCGATGGTATATTTAACAAGGTTAGAGCATTTTAATGCTGCACACAAATTGTATAATCCGAAATGGAGTAAGGAAAAAAATGAAGAAATTTTTGAAGGTTGTGCCAATGAAAACTGGCATGGTCATAATTTCGATCTGTATGTAACTGTAAAAGGAGAAATAGACCCTGAAACGGGTTTTGTGATGAATTTAAAAGATTTAGGAAAATTAATGCGTGAGTATGTAATTGTGCGATTAGACCATAAAAATTTGAATTTGGATGTTGATTTTATGCAAGGAAAAATGGCCAGTGCAGAAGTTTTAGCAATAGAAATTTGGAAATTATTAGCACCTAAACTTCCTGAAGGAGTGCAAATGCATTGTGTAAAGCTATTTGAATCGCACAGATCGTTTGTGGAATATTTTGGATAGAAAAATATATTTAATAAAAAATGCCACGCTTTTAGGATGTGGCATTTTTAGTGTATGAAATTTTTTTTTTAATGATGATGATGGTGCAGTTTACTTGCAAAATCTTCTGCACTTATTTCTTCTTCAATAGCAGATACTTTAAGTTCTAAGTTGCTAAACATTTTTTCGGTACTGATGCGATGATAGCTTTCTTCAACAAATTTTTTATCCTGCATCATTCTGTTGGCATAATCATCTACCCATTGTTGATTGTCGGATAAATTTCCCAATTGTCCACCCATGTATTGAAATAATTGTTGTTTTGCAAAATCACGAATATCATCCGGATTTACTTCAATATTATTATCTGTGGTTAGTTTAGTTGAAATTAATGTCCATTTTAATTGATCTTCAAAATTTGGATATTCATTCTCAGCTTCTTCGGCGGTTTTGGATTTTTCACCTCCGGTTTGTAACCATCTTTTTAAGAAATTTTGAGGGAATTCAATTTTCGTATTATCTAATAAGTGATGGTATATTTGGTCGTGTATTTGATTTCTACTTTGAGCGGCATAATAATTTTCAATTTCCTCTTTAATAGCTGAACGAAATTCGGCTTCCGTGTTTATTTCTTTATTTGGATAAACTGCTAGGAAGAATTCGTTATTTAATTCGGCTTTATTTACTAAACCAACTTTTGTAATAATCAGTTTAAAAAATTTATCGGCATTATCGCTATTGGCTTTATTTAAACCTAAATCGGTTATAATAACATCCAATTCTTTGTCTTCAAATGCTTTGTTTAATTGTAAAACAATTGAATCGTCTTTTTTCTTACCTAATAAATTTTTACGAAAATCTGGGGCAAAATATTTTATTAATAAAGAATTATCTTTTGTAATTCCACCTTCAATGTCGTTACCATCTTTATCGCACTCAATGAATTTTACGTTTAAAACATTTTCTTCATTATCCGCTATTTCGGGTTCGGTTAGCTTTCCATGACGAGTTTGTAAACGACTAACTTCTTCATTAATCATTTCTTCGGTTATGGATACTTTATAGCGAGTGGCTTTTAAACTGTTTAAATCTATTGTAAATTCGGGCTTTAAGCCAATTTCAAACGAAAAATCGTAGTGTGTAGGATTGTTCATATCCAATGCTCTGGCGTCATTATTTAATGGCAGCGGTTGAGCAAAGATTTCCAATTTTTCGTTGGTTAAATAATCGGTTAGCGATTTTTCCACAGTGCGTAATACTTCATCGGTAAATACACTTTGGCCATACATTTTTTTTACCAAACTTGAGGGCACCATTCCTTTTCTAAATCCGGGAATATTAGCAGTTTTTGCATACTTCTTTAAACTCTGTTCAAAGCTTCCGAAATAATCATCTTTCGATAAGGTAACGGTTATTTTGTCGTTTAATAAACCAATATTTTCTCTGTTAACTGTAGCCATAACTTGCCAAAATTTATAAGTAAAGTGCGGGTGATAGGAATCGAACCTACATGGATTGCTCCGCTAGATCCTAAGTCTAGTGCGTCTGCCAGTTTCGCCACACCCGCATAAAATGGGTTGCAAAAGTAGGGGATTTTTGGCAATAGCCGAACTTGTTTTTGCTCTTTTCGTTTCCTTGCAATTTGCACACTTGTACGCATTGCGTGAGTTTAATTTAGGTAGAATATTTTTTTACTAAAGCGAATTAGCCAATTTATTATTTTATATTACGCCACTAACACATACACATTGCTTTTTTAACCTCCTTTATTTATGTATAAAAAATTGTACTTTTTTTATAGTAATACCTTTTTAAAAGGAATTATTTTACCATTCTATTTTAGGTTTATTCGAACTTTTTTTAAAATGTTTGGCATTTTTGCTAAAACATCTTTATCGCAGTTTTCGGAAGATATTATAATAGACATTATTTTAAAAAATGCTAAAAAAACAAAAGGCTTTTTTGTAGATGTTGGTTGCAATCATCCTATTGAATATAATAATACCTATTTGTTGTATTTAAGAGGTTGGCGAGGCATTAATATTGACGGAAACGGAAAATTAATTTCTTTATATCATAAGTTTAGAAATGAAGATATTAATGTTAATTCCTTAATATCGAATGTTGAGGTGGATGCTACATTTCATATTTCTACTAACGATAAACTTTCTACCATTAATTATAATGAGGTTTTGCATAATCCTTCTAAATTTTTAGCAGAAGATAGTGTTATGATGCATACGCAAACTTTGAATACTATATTACAGCAACATTTGCCTAAGAATGCCGCTATTGATTTATTGTGTATAGATGTGGAAGGGCACGATTTTGAAGTGATTAATTCTATTGATTTAGATACCTATAAACCTTATTTACTTGTTATAGAAATACACGATTTTAATATTAATAATCATGCAGAACATAGGCTGTTTAAACACCTATCAGATCATAACTATCAATTAACCGATTTTGTATTTTCTACCGGATATTTTGTAAGAAAAAATGAGATGGCAATCAATTAAACTAACTGTATTTATTTTTTATTCATCTAAATACACCCTTTTTACACGTTGATTAACTCCTGTCATTACCTCATAGGGAATAGTTCCTATTGATGGGGCAATGGTGTTAATGTTGATATTTCTTCCAAATATTTCTACTTCATCTCCTTCCTTTACTTCCAAAATGCCGGTGATATCTATCATGGTCATATCCATGCAAACATCACCAATAATGGGCACTTTTGTATTTTTTAAAAACATATAGCCATTACCGTTACCCATTTTTCTACTAAGTCCATCGGCATATCCAATTCTTATAATTGCAATGGTACTGTCTTTATTTATTTTTCCATTTCTATTATAACCTACCGTTTCACCTGCTTTTACCTCTCTTATTTGTGCAATGGTAGATTTTAGTGTGGCAACTGTGGCCAAATTTAGTTCTGTATTTTTAGTAACATCAACCCCGTATAAACCAATACCTAAGCGAACCATATCCATTTGTAATTCTTGATGCCGAAAAATGGCAGCAGAATTGGCAATATGTTTAATAAAAGTATAGCCAATACTATTTTTTAATAGTTCACATGCATTGTTGAATAAAGTTGCTTGCTGAAAAGTAAAATCATCAAATAAGCTATTATCGCTTGCGGCTAAATGACTTAATACAGATTTTACTGTCATTGTATTATTCTGTTTTAAAGCTAAGGATATTGATTGTATTTCATTTAAATCAAATCCTAATCTATTCATTCCCGTATTAATTTTAATGTGAACAGGGAAATTGTTTATAGCTTGTTGCTGTAAATACTTATGAAAAGATTGATAAATTGGGAATGAATAAATTTCAGGTTCTAAATTATATTCAATAATTGCATCAAAACCTGCTTCATCAATATTCATAACCATAATTGGTAAGCTGATACCAGCATTTCGCAAATCAATGCCTTCATCGGTATAGGCCACAGCCAGATAATCAACTTTATGAAATTGTAATACTCTTGCTATTTCTGCATTACCACTTCCATAACTAAAAGCTTTTACCATTGCCATTAATTTGGTAGATGGTAATAAATGTTTTTGATATTCTTTTAAATTATGTGCTATTGCCGATAAATTAATTTCTAAAACTGTTTGATGTACTTTTTGTTCTAACCAATTATTAATTCGTTCAAAAGAAAATATTCTGGCTCCTTTTAATAAAATAAATTCATTTTTGAATTGATGTGTAGATTGTTGCGTTAAAAAGCTGTCAGTTGAAATAAAAAATTCTGTTTGCGGAATTGAATTAAACGCAGTTTTATATTTAAAGATGGTTTCTCCAATTCCAATTAAACGTTGAATATTTCTATGCTTGCACTCTATTGCAATTTGTTGATACAAGGTTTCCTCGTTATACTCAGATTGTAAAATATCGGAAAGAATTACGGTTGTTGTATGATTGCCTGCTTGTTGATTTAAATAATCTAATGCAATGCTAAGCGATGAAATATCGTTGCTATAACTATCGTTAATAATGGTACAATTATTTATTCCTTTTTTTAATTGTAAACGCATTTCAACTGCTTGAAGCTGTTGTAACCGAAGTGCAAGAGTGGTAATGTTATAGCCTAATTGCAATAAAATACAACAACAAGTAATACTATTATCAATAGAAGCGGCATCGGTAAAAGGAATTGAAATAGTATGTGTTTGATTTTTATAGACAACTTCGAGTATTGTTTCTGAACTTTTTTTTATTTCTCCTTTTATAAAAAAATCGGCTGTGGTTTTTCTGCTCCAAGAAAATTTTTCTATTGCTGTTGGTAAAAGAATTTCTTCAATATCTTCTTTACAATAAATAATGGAAGTACAATTTTTAAATAATTTAATTTTTTCTTGTAGTTTTTCTTTTTTATTCCTAAATCCTTTGCTGTGTGCTTCTCCTATATTGGTAAGAATGCCAATTGTGGGTTGAATAATTGCTTCTAATTGACTCATTTCTTCAACAGTAGAAATGCCGGCTTCGAAAATAGCGAGTGTATGTTGTGCATTCATTTGCCACACACTTAGCGGAACGCCTATTTGCGAGTTATAACTTCTGGGGCTGCGAATAATATGAAATTCGGGTTGAAGCAATTGATTTAGCCATTCTTTTACAATTGTTTTTCCGTTACTTCCGGTAATGCCAATTACGGGATATTGAAATTGCTTTCTATGATAAGCAGCAATTGTTTGTAAAGCTTTTAAGGTGTTATCAACTAGTAAAAAATTGGCATCAACGAATGTTGTTTTTAGGGGTTCACTAATCACAAAATTTCTAACACCTCTTTCGTAGGCTTCTTCTATAAAATCATGCCCATTACGTCTTGCGCCAATTAATGCAAAAAATAGCGATTGGTTTGGAAATACAATTTTTCTACTATCAATTAGTAAGTAGTTAATTTTTTCGGTAGATGATGTCTGTTTTTTTGATTGTATGATGGAAGCAATATGACTGATTGTGTAGTTCATTTTAACGAATAGAAGTTTTTTTAGAATGCCAAATTGAGTAAACAATAGAACCTCCAATACATAAAACAATAATTATGAGAGATAGAATAACTTGTATGTTTTTACTAAGAATAGAGGAAATAAAATACTCGCCTAACATTTTTATGCCTATAAAAATTAGAACAATTGAAATGCCTTGTTGCAAAAATTTAAATTTATGAACAGCACCTTTTAATAAAAAGAATAAACTTCGTAAGCCTAATACCGCAAAAATATTAGAGGTATAAATGACTAATTTATCTTGCGAAATGCCCATTACTGCCGGAATAGAATCTAAGGCAAAAACTATATCAACTGTTGATAGCATAACTACTACCACAAATAAAATAGTATACTGTGGTTTTTTATTTACTCTAATAATATATTTTCCATTTCCATCGGTTGGCGATAAGGGTAAAAATTTTTGTAAAAATTTGTATACTTTATTTTGCTGCGGATTAAATTCTTTTTCTTCCTTTTCTGTAAACATTTTAAATCCGGTATACACAAGAAATGCTCCAAATAAATATAATATCCAATGAAAGGTTTCAACCAATTCAACCCCAATAGTAATAAATCCTATTCTTAAAATGATGGCCATTAAAATTCCCACAAGTAATACTCTGCCATAAAAATGTTCTTTAACTTTAAAGGCATTGAATATAAGTATGAAAACAAAAATATTATCTATACTTAAACTCCATTCCATTAAGTAAGCACTTAAATATTCGAGACCGGTTTTATGACCTTCTTCTATTAATAAAAAAATAAAAAATGCAATAGCTAATGTTACCCAAAAGGCGGTTTGCCAAATGGCTTTGGCAATACTTACTTTTTTACTTTTTTTGCTAAGTAAACCTAAATCGAACGATAGTGCAATAATTAAAGCAAGAGTAAAAACTAAATATATTAATTGATGTGTAGTCATATTTATTTATGCATAAAAATAATCAATTATGCAGTATTTCTTTTCTTTCTTATTTGCTGATATACAACACCGCAGATAATAGTTATTGCAATAGGAAGAGCAATATTGAAAAGTTGCCACATGGTTTTATCTTCTTCAACTTGTTGTGTATTTAATAAACGTAGTACAATATCTTTATTTCTTGTTTCAATAATCGCTTCTTTATTGGTTAGGTATTCTAAACAATTTAATAAAAAATCTCTGTTGGCAAATTGATATTCATATTGTGTTCCTGAAGTAAATAAATTCATTCCCATTGGTAAAGGACCTTGTTTTTGACTTACATCGTTTAATACCATATCGCCATCGGCAACTACAATAAGTTTACCATCTTTAATACTTTTATCTATAAAAGAAATGCCTTGTAAACGTAAAGAATCTATAGTTGTTTGTGCAATTCTGTTTTTATATAACGAAGTAAATTTTCCTTCTAACAATACGGCAATAGGTATATTTTGCTGTTTAAATAAAACATCTTCGGGTGTGTTTCTGTTTTCATTTAAACTTATTAATGCCGGAGTGCTTAATATTCTGGAATTGGCAGAAGAACTTAATAGTATTGTTTTTGAAATTCCATTGGCTTTTACTGTGTCTATTGAATTGACAAATCTTCCGGCTACCAGTCCAAGATTTTTATTTATTGGATGATTGTTTTTGCTTTCGAATAATGGATAATAATTCCAATGTAAAAATTCGAATTGAGGATTTTCTGCGGTGCCGCCAACAGCAAATGGCATAAAATCGCATTGTAAATCCAATAGCAAATCTGTATTAATTCTTGCACCATATTTAAATAGCAGGTCAGTAATATTTAAATTTCTGTCATAAGCAATTAGTTCCGGTTTTATTTGTAAGCTATCTTGTTCTGCATGTAAGTTATCTATAAAACAAATAATTTTTCCTCCATGCAATAGATATTGGTCAATTTTTAATTTTTCCTCTTCGGTAAACTTAAATTTTGGTTTTACAAGTAATAACACTTTAAATGTATCGGGAATAAAAGGTTGCTTATTAATATCGAGCGTAAATAGCGAATAATCGTTTTTTACAGTTTGTAAAAGATCGTAAGTTCTGGCATCTGTTATTTCTCCATTTCCTGTAGCATAAGCCAGTAAAGGTTTTTGTGGGTTAATTAAGGCATTTAATGTTTTAGCAAAATTATATTCTAACATTGCTTCTGCACTATTCATTTCGGCAGGAGTAATAAATCTATTGCCACCTTTGTATAAGGCTATTAATTTATTTTTTCCTTTATATTTTATCCATGCATACGGAAAAATAAGTTTGTTTTGTTGCCCTTGTTTTATTTGTATAGTTAAGTTAATAGGAGTGGCTCCCATTCCAATTAATGTATCTTGATACTGCTTGTTTGAGTCATTCATTTCTTCGTTAGGAGAAATAAATTTGTATTGTATTTTGGAGCTATTATTTTCTTTAAGCAATTGTAAAAAGTCATCTGTGGCTGAAGCTAATTTTTTAAATCCGGTGGGAAGATCTCCATTTAAAAAAACAAGTATCTCCACTTTATCATCTAATTGCTGTACAATATTTTTTGTTGATTTGCTAATGGTATAACGTTGCTCTTTGGTTAAATCAAATCTTGTATGTATAAAAGCCGCCAATACATTTACAATTAAAAATAGAATTAGCAATAGTATCCATCCTAACTTATGTTTAATTATTTTTTGCATTTGAAATAGAGTATACTATTTTATTGATAGTTTTCGTTCTGTAAATAAAAGTAACAGCAGTATAATACTTATAAAATAAATAACATCTCTTGAATCAATTACACCTCTGCTTATATTGCTGTAATGAAAGTCTATTCCTGCCATTGCAATATAATAATCTGCACCACCCATTAAAAATGGTAGTTTGCTTATTGCATTAAACCCATAATAAAGTAATGCACAAGAAATTACACTTAGTATAAAAGCAATTACTGCATTATTGGTAAAGCTGCTAATAAAAATGCCAATGGCTGTAAATACTGCTTGCAAAAAAAATAAACCAATATAAGAGCCAATTGTGGCACCGAAATCTAAACCTGTTCCTGCAGAAAGTTGTTGAATAGAAATAATATAAATGAATGAAGGAATTAATGCCACTAATGCTACCAATAAATTTCCTAAAAATTTGCCTATCACTATTTGTCGGGTAGATAATGGTAGTGTTTCTAACACTTCGTAAGTGCCTGTTTTAAATTCATCCGAAAAGCTTTTCATGGTGATGGCAGGAATGAGGAATAATAAAATCCAGGGAGCTAACTGAAAAAACTTATCTAAACTGGCATAGCCAAACGAAAAAATATTATTCTCGAAAACAAATAATATGAATCCGTTTACCAATAAAAAAACAATAATGGCAATATAGCCTGTTAAGCTACTAAAAAATTGTTGCCATTCTTTTTTACAAATCATCCACATAATTCAAAACTAAGTGATAGTTGAATTGAAATAAAACCAAATTTTAATTTTAAAGTATTGTAAACAAAAAACCTGTTACGAAAAGTAACAGGTTAAAGCTATCATATACTTGCTCACAATTAAAC
>JAKAJX010000004.1:9524-10832 GCA_021824855.1 Bacteroidota bacterium
AACTTCTACTCGCATTCGGGTTATTGAAATAAAATCCTTTGCCATTTAATCCATCAGAGAAATCTAATTCGGTGTTTACGAGATAAAGGAAACTTTTTAAATCGGTAACTACTTTTACGCCATTATCTTCAAATACTTGATCCATGGGTTTTTGTTCGTTATCAAAATCTAATTTATAGCTTAAGCCGCTGCATCCGCCGCCAACAACACTTACCCGTAAAAAGTATGATGAATCGGTGTCAATCCCGGCATCTTTCATCAATTGATGAACTTTGGCTTTTGCTTTTTCGCTTACTAATATTGCATTATCTGTTGCAACTGTACTCATAATTAATGAACTCCTTTTTCTTCAAATTTTAGTTCTTCTAATCCATTCTTTTTTCTGTAATCATTAATAGCCGCTTTAATGGCATCTTCTGCTAATACAGAGCAATGAATTTTTACCGGAGGAAGATTTAATTCTTCTACTATATCCATGTTATCAATTTTCACAGCTTCATCCACCGATTTGCCTTTTAGCCATTCTGTTGCTAATGAAGATGAGGCAATAGCAGAACCGCAACCAAAAGTTTTAAATTTGGCGTCTTTAATAATTCCGGTAGTGTCATCTACTTCAATTTGTAAACGCATTACATCGCCACATTCGGGAGCTCCAACCAATCCGGTTCCAACGTTTTTGTTTGATTTGTCTAAAGTTCCAACGTTTTTAGGGTTGTTATAATGATCTATTACTTTTTCTGAATATGCCATAATGTGTTGCCTCTATCCATTCGATAGGATTTGTACCTACGAGGCAGTAGGCTTTTATATTTAGTTGACTATTGTTATAAGAACTTTTTTAGAAGAAGAATTTTTTAACTTAGTGATGCGCCCACTCAATGCTGTTTAAATCAATTCCTTCTTTATACATTTCCCATAATGGGCTCATTTCTCGTAACTTATTTACTGTTTGAGAAACTTGCTCAATAGTATAATCAATTTGTTCTTCTGTTGTAAATCGTCCTAATCCAAAACGTAAAGAGCTGTGTGCTAAATCATCGCCTAAACCTAATGCTTTTAAAACATAACTTGGTTCTAATGAGGCTGAAGTACATGCCGAACCCGAGCTTAGTGCAATGCTTTTATTAAAGCCCATCATTAAACCTTCGCCTTCAACATATTTAAATGAAATATTGCTTACATGCGGTAAACGATGTTGGCGACTTCCATTTACGTAGGCTTCTTCTAATTTTACTAATGATGTTTCTAATTTATCCCTTAATTGGCTAATACGTTTAGTGTCTTCTTCCATTTCTAATCTGCATAGTT
>JAKAJX010000161.1 GCA_021824855.1 Bacteroidota bacterium
ATTTTAAAAGTATTGGCACAGCGTAGCGAATGTGTATGCGGAGAAATAGTTAATGTAATTCCTTTAGCACAAGCAACGGTTAGTCAGCATTTAAAAGCTTTAAAAGAAGCCGATTTAATACAAGGAACTATTGATGGACCAAAAAGTTGTTATTGTATTAATTGGAAAACAATTGAAAAATTCTATACAGAATTTAATACGCTATTTAGCAAGTTGCAAGAAGGAAAATCAAAATCTTGTTGTTAATAATCATTTTTAAATTATACATTATGAAATCAGAATCCGAATTAAAAGAAATAGTAAAGCAGAAATATAGTGAAATAGCTTTACAAGATAGAAACACCAATAAAAGTTCTTGTTGTGGATCTGGCGGGTGTTCAAAAGAAGTTTACACCATTATGAGTGATGATTATGCATCCGTTGAAGGATATAAT
The DNA here is from genome assembly GCA_021824855.1 of Bacteroidota bacterium. Lineage (GTDB taxonomy): Bacteria > Bacteroidota > Bacteroidia > Chitinophagales > Chitinophagaceae > JAKAJX01. The sequence goes on from JAKAJX010000161.1 coordinate 435, forward strand.
GCAGATGCAGATTTGGGGTTAGGATGTGGACTGCCAACCGAGTATGCAAAAATAAAAAAGGGTGATACGGTTATTGATTTAGGAAGCGGTGCCGGTAACGATTGTTTTGTTGCAAGAGCTGTAACCGGAGATGCCGGAAAAGTGATAGGGGTTGATTTTACTGAAAAAATGATTGAATTAGCTCGTGCCAATGCCGAAAAATTAAAATATAATAATGTTGAGTTTAGGTTAGGTGATATTGACCAATTACCTATATCGGCTAATGTTGCAGATGTAATTATAAGTAATTGTGTGTTAAACTTAGTGCCTAATAAAAATGCAGTATTCAGCGAAATTTATCGTGTATTAAAACCCGGTGGTCATTTTAGTATTTCCGATATTGTACTTACAGGATTATTGCCCGATAATATTAAATCGGCAGCTGAAATGTATGCAGGCTGTGTAGCAAGTGCAATTCAAAAGCAGGTGTATTTGGAATTTATTAGCATGAATGGGTTTAAAAATATTACTATTCAAAAGGAAAAACCAATTATTATTCCAAACGATATATTAAAAGATTATTTAAGTGAAGAGGAAATAATAAACTATAACAATAAACCTACAGCCATATACTCAATTACAGTATATGCAGAAAAACCGACTGAAGAGAATTATTGTACGCCGGGTAGTGGATGTTGTTAAACCAAATCAATAATAAAATATGAGTGCAGAAAATTGTTTTCCGGCAGCAGAAAGAAAAAAGTTAAACTTTCTCGACCGTTATCTTACTTTATGGATTTTCTTAGCAATGTCTATTGGTGTTGCAACGGGTTATTTTATTCCATCCAGTGCAACATTTATTAATTCTTTTTCAAGCGGTACAACAAATGTTCCTTTAGCAATTGGATTAATATTAATGATGTATCCGCCATTAGCAAAAGTTCGATATGAAAAAATGGGAGAAGTTTTTAGGAACAAAAAAATATTAAGCATCTCTTTAATTTTAAATTGGATAGTTGGTCCCATTTTAATGTTTTTTCTTGCCGTAATTTTTCTTAAAAATTATCCCGATTACATGATTGGTTTAATTTTAATTGGTTTGGCACGTTGTATTGCAATGGTTATAGTATGGAATGAATTAGCAGAAGGCAATAGAGAATATGCCGCAGGATTAGTAGCATTAAACAGCATTTTTCAAGTATTATTATACAGTGTGTATGCTTATGTATTTATTACTTTATTACTTCCTTATTTTGGTATTAAAGCAATAGAAATAAAAGTAACAATTGCCCAAATAGCCAAAAGTGTAGGTATTTACTTAGGCATTCCATTTGCTGCCGGAATAATAAGCAGGTATGTTTTATTAAAACTAAAAGGTGAAATATGGTATCAAACAAAATTCATTCCTATCATATCTCCTATTACATTAATTTCTTTATTATTTACCATTATTATAATGTTTAGTTTAAAAGGAAATTTAATTGTGCAAATACCTTTAGATGTTTTGCGTATTGCTATTCCTTTGGTTATTTATTTTATTGTAATGTTTTTATTAAGTTTTTTTATAGGAAAATATTTAGGGGCAGATTATTCCCGAAATGCTTCTATAGCATTTACTGCTACAGGAAATAATTTTGAATTAGCTATTGCAGTTGCTATTGGTGTATTTGGAATTAATAGCGGAGAAGCTTTTGCAGGTGTTATTGGTCCTTTGGTAGAAGTTCCGGCATTAATATCCTTAGTAAATGTAGCCTTCTGGCTAAAGAAAAAATATTATAAATAAGTACTTTAAAAAAATAAAGTATCAAAGTCCGGTACAATTAGTATTGATAATTTATAAAATTGCTACATGAAAAAAAAGCTATTATTTGTTTGTATAGAAAACAGCAATCGTTCTCAAATGAGCCAAGCATTTGCAATTATGTTAGGCGGAAATAAAGTTGAAGCGTATAGCGCAGGCAGTAAACCTAGTGGCATTGTTAATCCTAAAGCAATTGCAGCAATGCAAGAATTAGGGTATGATTTAAGTAAACATGATTCTAAATCATTACAAGAGGTTGAACAGTTTGCACCTTTCGATGCAGTAGTTACTATGGGTTGTGGAGATGCTTGTCCTTGGATGCCCGCTAAAAAATTTATAGATTGGCAAATACCCGATCCAAAGCATATGGAGCCAAAAGAATTTAATACTGTTCGAGATTTTATAAAAGATAAAGTAAAACAGTTATTAGTTGATTTAGAGCTAAACATTTTAGAGGGTTAATAAACGTTAGGTACTACATAATTTACATCTCATAACTTAATTTTCAGAAATACTACTTGTTATTTTATAAAAAAAGCTAACTTTAAGATGGCTAAATTTTATCGCTCTAAAAATTTTAAGTATGAGAGGTGTAAACAGAGTTATGCTTATTGGCAACTTAGGTAAAGATCCTGATGTGCAATTCTTAGAAGGAAATATTGGCGTTGCTAAATTTCCATTGGCTACAACAGAAACGTATAAAGACCGCAACGGAAAACTGGTATCTCAAACAGAATGGCATACAGTTGTTTTGTGGCGTGGCTTAGCAGAATTAGCACAAAAATATTTACACAAAGGCAGTTTAATATATGTTGAAGGAAGATTAAGAACCCGTAGTTGGGAAGATAAGGAAGGAAATAAAAAATTTGCAACCGAAGTAGTGGGCGATAACCTAATTATGTTAGATAAAAGAGGAGAAGGTCATGCACATGGAGGCGGGGCACATGATTCGATAGAAGGTTTTGGCGGCGATGAAGTACCGCCAATTACCGATTCAGGAGAAAATTTGCCTTTTTAGCTGAAGTTGTATAAAAAAGATATTTTTGCATGTGCAATAGAAGGCCGATACATAAATCGGCCTTTTGTGATAAAGAATTATTAAACTAAATATTTTATTTTGGATTATCACTCGGTTCTCGAAAAAACTAATACTTTATTATTAATTAACCCACAGGCAACTACTGTGTTGATAGTATTATTGCTATGCTTATTAATTTTATCTTTTATAGTTAGTGGTGCCGAAGTGGCTTTTTTCTCACTTACTTATAAAGAAATTAACCTTTTAAAAACCAAACAGCATTTAGCTTATAAAAGAATTATAGAGCTGTTAAACGATCCTAAAAAATTATTAGCCTCTTTATTAATTGCCAACAGCTTTATTAATATTGCTATAATTATCATTTCTAATATTTTAATTGACGATTTACTCTCTTTCGGTAAAAATTTTGAGTGGATTGAATTTTTAATAAAAGTTGTTTTAGTAACCTTTCTTCTTCTGCTTATAGGCGAAGTAATGCCTAAAACAATGGCTGCTCAAAATAATATTCGCTTCGCTAAAGAAACCGGTCCGGTAATAGAATTATTGCACTATGTATTTAAAAACTTTAGTGGTTGGTTGGTAAAATATACCGATATTATTGAAAAGCAAATTACTAATAAATCCGGCGGAACTATTAGTAATGAAGAACTATATCATGCCATAGACATTACAGATACCGGCACAACCGAAAACGAAAAAAATATTTTAAAAGGAATTTTAAAGTTTGGTAACATAACCGTAAAACAAATTATGCGAACAAGGCTTGAAGTGCACGGAATTGATTACGATACAAACTTTCATGAATTGCTACAACGTGTTACAGAACTGCATTATAGCCGATTGCCTGTGTATAAAGAAGATTTAGATGAAGTAGTAGGAATTATTCATACAAAAGATTTAATGCCTTTATTAAATTCTGATAACAATTATAACTGGCATCAATTATTGCGGCAACCTTATTTTGTACACGAACAAAAAATGATTGAGGATTTACTACGAGATTTTCAAAGTAAGCATATTCATTTTGCAGTAGTGGTAGATGAATTTGGCGGTACCAGCGGAATTGTAACTTTAGAAGATGTATTGGAAGAAGTTATTGGAGATATTAAAGATGAATTTGATGAAGAAGATGCAGGATTTAAAAAAATAGATGAATATAATTTTATTATGGAAGGAAGAACCATGATAAATGATGTATGTAAATTTATGGAATTGCCGGTAGATACTTTTGATAATGTAAAAGGTGAAAGCGATTCTTTAGCAGGATTAATATTAGAATTAGCCGGCGAAATACCTAAAGCAAATCAAATAATATTGTGTGGTAATTTTGAATTTACTGTAATGGAAGTTGAAAAAACTCGCATTAATAAAATTAAAATTACTATTAAGCCACAGCCAAGTGAAGAATAAACTATTTAAAAATAAAGTAGGGAAATTTGGTAGTAAGAAATTCTTGCAAGTGCTAATGTTTATTTTTTGTACATTACCGCTTAACTATTCATGCAACAACACTTACCTGCCAAAACCCAAAGGGTATTTTAGCATTAATTTCCCCGAAAAAAAATATCAACTATTTAATCAAGAAGGCTATCCATACACGTTCGAATATCCTGTGTATGCCAATGTGATAAAGGATTCTACCTTTTTTGGCGAAGCCACCGAAAATCCATGGTGGATTAATATTAACTTCCCGCAGTTTAACGGAAGAATGTATGTTAGTTACAAAGAAATAGGAAAAAATAAGTTAGATAAATTAATAAACGATGCATTTAATTTAAGTAATAAACATGCTTCAAAAGCCAATTCAATCGATGATTCTGTAATGCTTACTCAAAATAAAGTACATGGTGTTTTTTTTAAAATTGGAGGAGATGTTGCAACTGCGAATCAATTCTTTTTAACCGATTCAACCAAGCATTTTTTGCGTGGAGCACTATATTTTGATGCCACACCTAATGAAGATTCTTTAAGTATTGTAAACCAATTTTTGTTAGAAGATATGAAGCACTTAATTAATTCTTTTAAATGGAAATGATAGTTGCACATGAATGATGTGTTATGAATGTTATACTTTACTTTTATTTAAAATTATTCAGCATTTTATGATAGCAATAGATGATAAATTGATAAGTGATGAAATTATTGAAGAACAATTTGTTTGTGATTTATCAAAGTGTAAAGGTGGTTGCTGCGAGCAAGGTGATGCAGGTGCTCCTTTAACAAAAGAGGAGTTAGATTACATAGTAGAACATTATGATGTAATTAAAAACTATATGACTGCAGAAGGTATTGCACAAGTGGAGCGAAATGGCAAATATGAATACGATAGAGAATTTGGCTGGGTAACACCTACTATTAATGGAGGCATTTGTGTGTATGGGTTTAAAGATAAAAAGGGCATTATTTACTGTGCCATTGAACAAGCATATAATGATAAAAAAATTGATTGGAAAAAACCTATCAGTTGTCATTTGTATCCTATAAAATCTTCTAAAAGTAAAATGGATCCCGATGTAGAGTATTTGAATTATATTCCACGAGAAGATTTGTGCAGTCCTGCTTGTGCCTTTGGTAAAAAATTAAAAGTGCCCGTGTATGTTTTTTTGAAAGAAGCATTAATTAGAAAATATGGCGAAGATTTTTATAATGCTTTAAACGAAACAGCAAAACATGTAAACGGATTTTGATGAGCGAAGAATTGAAATTGTATTGAGCAATAGAAAATACGTTTACCAACAATAAAAAGTTTATTAAAAATTTTGTATGAGTAATACGGTAGATTCATTTATGGCAAAAAGCACTATTAAAGCTGCTGATTTAGATCATAGAAGAAAAATTAATTTTAATATTAGCAAATACAATGCAGTTGTACCGCAAGGAAAACAACAATTTACCGATGTAAATATTGTTCGAGAACATGCTAAAAATGCAAAATGGCGTGCAATAGAAAACTTAGATAAATATTTAGAAAATTTTGAGAAACAAATATCTGCTCGTGGCGCAAAAGTATTGTGGGCCGAAACTGCAGAAGATGCCTTAAATGAGATAAAGAAAATTTGCAAAGAAAAAAATTGCAAAACTTTGGTTAAGAGTAAGAGCATGGTTACCGAAGAAATTCACCTAAATAAATTTTTGGAAAAAAATGGAATTGAAAGTGTAGAAACAGATTTAGGTGAATATATTCAGCAATTAGATGGAGAACCTCCTTATCATATTGTTACACCGGCTATGCATAAAAGTAAAGAAGATGTAGCTAAATTATTTGCTAATAAATTGGGTGTGCCCGGTGGTTTATCTCCCGAAGAATTAACACAGGTTGCCAGAAAATTATTGAGAGAAAAATATGTACAAGCCGAAGTGGGTGTTACCGGTGCCAATTTTATAGTGGCAGATATTGGTGGTATTGCCATTACAGAAAATGAAGGGAATGCTCGGTTAAGTTGTGCTTTTCCTAAAACGCATATTGTGTTGGTTGGTATTGAAAAAGTAATACCAACGTTGCAGGATTTAAGTTTATTTTGGCCATTACTTTCAACTTTTGGAACCGGACAAAAAATTACGGTATATAATACGATTGTTACAGGCCCTCGTCAGGCTAATGAAACGGACGGACCGGATGATATGTATGTCATTTTATTAGATAACGGAAGAACTAATTTATTGGCAAATCCCGTTGCAAGAGAAGCTTTATATTGTATTAGATGTGGTGCTTGTTTAAATGCTTGTCCTATTTATAAAAATATTGGCGGACATACCTACGAAACTACCTATAGTGGCCCTATTGGAAGTGTTATTACGCCTCATTTGAGTGGCATGAAAACGTTTAAGCATTTAAGTTATGCATCTTCTTTATGTGGCAACTGCACCGAAGTTTGTGCCGTTAAAATTAATTTACATGAATTGTTATTGTCTAACCGGCATGAATCTGTAGCAGATGGATTAAGTTCTTTAGGTGAAAGATTAGCATGGAAGATGTGGAAAATGGCGAGTATGAATAGAAAGATGTATAATATGGCTAATGCTAAAATGAAAAATTTTGTAGTGAATAATGTATTTAAAGGATGGAACAAGCAAAGAGGTGATTTAAATTTTAGCAATAAAACATTTAATGAAATGTGGAAAGAAAAAATGTATAAAATTCGCGATTAAGTATAAATGAGTGCTTATATATTCAACAGATATTACTTCAAGGCTACGGTGGATTGCTACAACTTTATTAGGCAATGAGGTTGCGTTTACTTCATCTAAAGAAGATTTTATAGTTTGTGAAACGCTGAAAATTAATTACTCCTTCGAACGAATAAGTAACGACGAATTTTTTATTCAACCCAACGGATTATTATCGCAAACAACAATTCAATCACAATTAATTGAATGTTTTAAATGGAATGGACTAACAGTTTTTTTTAAAACAATAGGCGATATTCCGTTTGATATTTTTGCAGCAGCATTTTACTTATTAAGTCGGTACGAAGAATATTTGCCACACATAAAAGACAATTATGGAAGATATGCTGCTGCCAACAGCCTTGCTTATAAAGAGAATTTTTTGCACTTGCCTTTAGTAAATCTGTGGATGAAAGAATGGGAAAAAGAAGTAAATGCCAAGTGGCAAATAATGCAAGGCAATGCGTATCAATTTTGTATCTCGACATTTAGTTTTATTCCTACTTACGATATTGATATAGCGTATGCTTATTTGCATCAGCCAATTTTAAAAAATGTAATAGGATTTTATAAAGATTTATTGAAAACAGATTTTGATAAAGTATTGGAAAGAGCTACTGTTTATAGCAATAAAAAAACTGATCCTTTTGATGTGTACAATTGGTTAGATGCTTTGCATGAAAAAATGCAGCTTACGCCTATCTATTTTTTTCTTACTTGTATTAAAAAAGGGAAATATGATAAAAATCTAACTATCCGCAATAAAGCTTTGCAACAATTGTATCGGCAATTAGCTGCAAAGTATTCATTTGGAATTCACCCGAGTTGGAAATCGGGTGATGATGAATTACAAGAGCGATTAGGCAAAAAACAAAAGCATAATTTATTATTGAAAGAAATACAGGCACTAAACAAACTTACTGAGCAGCCTATTAAAAAAAGTAGGCAACATTATTTACGATTCGAAATTCCGCATACATTTAGAAAGTTAATTAGCGTGGGAATTACAGAAGAATATTCTATGGGATATGGTGGCAGCAATGGCTTTAGAGCATCGTATTGTTTGCCTTATTATTGGTACGATATAGAAAAAGAATCCATTACATCGTTACAATTACATTCATTATGTTTTATGGATGCCAATGCTATTTTCAAAAAAGATTATTCGGTGGATGAAGCTGCAATTGAATTGAAACAGTATTTTGATATTGTAAAATTGGTAGGTGGCGAATTTATCTGTTTGTTTCATAATCATTTTCTTACAGAACAAAAAGAATGGTTAGAATGGAGAAGATTATACGAGAACTTTTTAAAAACTACTTGCTGATTTTTTAACTGAGAGCACCAGTGTGCGACGCAACGTAAGCTGAGTAAAGGATTGAATGTTGGTTACCAACTTATATTTTTTTTAAACTTTTATTTACCATGTATACACCGGCAAGTGTAACGATGGAGCCGATTAGAATGTTTAAGGTTAGTCGTTCATTAAATACAACCGATCCAATTAAAATAGCAATAATAGGATTGATGTATGCATATAACGAAGCTAATGCAGGAGGCAAATATTTAATAGTATAAATAAAAGCAATAAAAGTAATAATAGAGCCCACGATAACTAAATAACTAATGCATAGCCATGTTTTGGTTGTAATGGTTGCAATAGAATTAAAATTGTGCGTAACAAGTGCCAGAATAAATATCATAAATGACGCCAGAAATAATTGCCAACCTAATGCATAATAAGGATTGATTTGATATTTATTACGGGCAATAACAACAGTGCCAATACTCCAACTGATGATGCCTGCAAAGCATAATAATAGTCCAAATGTATATCCTGCAGGATGTTGGTGGAAAGCGTTTTCATAAAATACAATAGCAATACCAATGATGCCGGTAATAAGACCGATAAAAGTTGTTAGTGTATAGTTTTTGCTTTTAAAAAAAATCATTTCAATTAAAACAACAAATAGAGGCGATAATGTGCCAATTAATGCAGCCAATCCGCTGGGAATATATTTTACACTCCAGGTAGTTAATCCGCTATTAAATACTACTAAAAATAAGGAAGACATTAATAGCCATACAAATTGTTGTTTGGTAGGAAGTTTTTCTTTTTTAAAAAGAAAATATAATAGAAATATGCAGCCTGCAATACCTTGTCGGATGGAAGATACTTGTAGTCCGGGTATATTTTGAACTGCAATTTTACTAACCACCCAAGTGGTACCCCATGCAATGCAAGTAACAGAAAGGGCTAAATATGCTTTTTGTTTGGTTGTTATTGTCATTTATGTTTAAAGCAGCAGCACAAGTAATATTAATGTTTAAAATGCCTTAATCCGGTAATTATCATGGCTAATTGATGTTCTACGGCATACGCAATGCTATCTTTATCTCTAATAGAACCGCCGGGCTGAATAAATGCTTCAATACCTGCCGCATGTGCAATTTGCACACAATCGTTAAACGGAAAAAAAGCATCACTTGCCAATACTGCATTCTTTAAATTAAAATTAAATTGTTGGGCTTTAGCAATTGCTTGTTTACATGCATCAATACGCGAAGTTTGGCCACAACCTTTACCTATTAGTTGTTTATCTTTTATTAAGGCTATGGCATTACTTTTTAAATGTTTGCAAATAATATTGGCAAATGCTAAATTTTCTTTTTCTGATAAGCTGGTTGCTCTTCCGCCTACTTCTTTCCATTCAGCAAAATTACCTTTATCGGGCTCTTGCATTAAGGTGCCATTCAGTAATGATTTGCTCTGTGCTTTTAAATTAGTTCTTTCAGTTTTTAGCGATAATACAATGCGGTTTTTCTTCGATTTTAAAATTTGTAAAGCCTCCTCTTGAAAAGAAGGAGCAATTAATACTTCAAAAAATATTTCGTTAATAGCTTCTGCGGTAAAAGTATCTATAGTGCCATTGCTTACTAAAACACCTCCAAATGCACTTTCCGGATCGCCGGCTAAAGCTGCATCCCAACTTTCTTTTACCGTATTTCTTTTTGCTACGCCACAAACATTGGTATGTTTAATAATTGCAAACACATTTTCGGTATCTTCAGAAAATTCGTTGATGAGCTGAATGGCAGCATCCACATCAACCAAGTTGTTATACGATAATTCTTTTCCATTAAGTTGGGTAAAGGTTTCTTGCAAATTGCCATAAAATACTGCCAATTGGTGTGGATTTTCGCCATAACGTAATACTTGTTTGGCAGCAGAAGTTGGTAGGGCAATATTAGTAGGGTTGAAATAATTATTAATGGCAATATCGTAATTCATTACCACCTCAAAAGCTTTTGCTGCATAGGTTTTGCGTTGCTCAATGGTAGTTGCTCCTTTTTGTGTATCTAAT
>JAKAJX010000011.1 GCA_021824855.1 Bacteroidota bacterium
GATTCATTGAGTTTTGAAATGATGGCAGATGATTTCGCTGCTTTGCTTGATACGCTACATATTGATTCCTGTAATGTTATTGGCTGGAGTGATGGCGGAATAAACGCATTATTGCTTGCGATTCGTCATCCTGAAAAAGTAAAAAAACTTGCAGCAACCGGTGCAAATATCACACCTGATTCTTCTGCTTTTTTTGAAGGTTTTTGGCAAATTGAAAAGCGGCAATACGATACATCTTACAATAAAACATGGAAAACGAAACAAGAGAAGAATGACTGGAAATTGTTTTTACTTGACTGGAATCAACCGAATATAACATTAGAACAATTGCATACAATTAAATGCCCGTCGCTTATTATTTGTGGCGACCATGATTTGATTTCAATCGAACACACTGCTCTCATTTATAAAAATATTCAGAAAGCATATTTATGGGTGTTGCCCAATTCCGGTCATGCAACTCTTTGGAAGTATGCTGATGAGTTCAATAAAAAGGTGGATGAATTTTTCGTAATGCCGTTTCATGAGAGAAAAAACGGCATGTAACAAGTATATTGCCAAAAGCGGAAAACGGCATGGTTAGCTTCAGCAGTTGGTTCACTATTCGGCTTTAGTTATCTCAGTGACGGAAAGTTATTGTACTTTTAGTTCATCATTCAGCAGCGGTTTTGGGCGAGCAATTTTATACATCAATTTCATTAAATAAAAGCAATAAAATGAAAAAGATTATATTGTTGGCAATCATCAATACTTGTTTCTTAACATATTCTTTTGGGCAAGTAAATTGGGGTTACAAAGCAGGAATTAATTTATCAAGAATTAGCAATTCATCGCACAATGGCTTTACTTCAAACTTGAATTTTAATACTGGAGTTGTAGCTACATGTAAACTTGAGAAAAACTATTTTTTAGACATAGAATGTCTTTTATCGTTAAAAGGATTTAATAGCGTGTTAATCCCAGGTGGAACAACTGCCACAAATTTTTCTTATCTAACATTGCCAATTTTGTTTGAGTATAAGACATCCAATAAATTGTATTTTCAACTTGGCCCGGAACTGAATTATTTAATTGCAGCTAAAATGAAAAATAGTAGCATGAATGAACCTGTTATAGATAATTATAAAAAGTTTGACATTTCAGTTGCAGGTGGACTTGGCTATAACTTTTCTAAAAAGATAGGTTTGGAAACACGATATATATTTGGTCTATCCAAAATATATGCAAAATCAGATATTTTAGGTTCTGCATATAACAGAACTTTTCAAATCAATCTAATTTATTGGTTTAGGTAGGCAAACAAAATTGCTACAACAAACGGTTTGGCATCATGCGGGCTGAGGTGCAAACATTAAGTATAAGGCTACTCATTAATTCTGTTTTTTAAATCCATTTGCTCATGTAAAATTCTTACGATTTAGATTCCTTTTGGCTTTGTCTCCCGATAAAGAATTATATATTTCCAACCTTAAAGTCTAACACTTCTTTTTCAATTTCATTGTAACTCTTTCCAATACTCGGGCTTTTTGATATTTCTTGGCAAGTGTCAATTAAATGTCCATAACATTTGTCAGCTTGATCTTCTGACCAAACTTCATAAGTATAATCCTAGATTTTTGTAAGGTCTTCAACAGCTTTGTTAGTTAGAAAATATTTAGCCATTTTTTTGTTTTTTAGCTTTTAATTTTTCTAAGTGCGGTAGTCTAATTTGCTACTTGCATAAAGTTGCATAAGGTTTAAATATCACGGTATAAATCTCCCGCTGTCATTCAAATAATATTACAATTTTTTGACAATCCTTTTTTTGGTCATTTAGTTTAAAGATTACTTTTGCCACGCAAATGAAGAAAATAACCATTTTACTGTTTATAATTTTTGCTACGGCGCAACTGGCACCGGCAGTACTGGTTCTTTTTTCAAAAGCAACTTCTGTTTTTATTGCAGATAAAGAAAATGGCGAAGAGAAAGGAAATAGTACTGACACGGCTGACTATAATAAAGAGAAAAAAGATTACGCTGATTTATTGCCTCAATCAGATATTTTCACCATTAAGGTTAATCTAATTTTCCACCAAACTGAAAAGATTCATCCTTCTCCTTACCCGGAAAAATTCACTCCACCTCCTAATTTTTGTTAATTAGATTTTCTGATTATTTTCCTCATGCTTTGCATGAGCTATTTCGTGTAACCAATTAACAAATATAAAATGTCTACAACTATAAGTCCGGTTGCAAGGATAATCAACCTTGTGAAACAGGAGCGTAAAGAAATTACTGCCATATACTTTTTTGCCATACTCAGTGGTTTAATTCAACTATCGCTGCCACTCGGTGTGCAGGCCATTATTGGCTTTGTAATGGGTGGTGCTATGTCTACTTCACTCATTATTCTAATTGTACTGGTTATTCTCGGTGTGTTGTTTACGGGGTTAATGCAAATAAGCCAGATGCGACTGAACGAAAAAGTGCAACAGAAAATTTTTGTTCGCTATTCATTTGCTTTTGCAGAACGGCTGCCCAAACTCGATTTGAAAAAAACAGATAGTTATTATTTGCCTGAACTCGTTAATCATTTTTTTGAGATAACTATTCTGCAAAAAGGGTTATCTAAAATGTTGTTTGATATTCCTGCTGCTACTATACAGGTATTATTCGGTTTATTATTACTTACATTTTACCATCCTGCATTCATATTTTTTGGCTTGATACTGGTTTTTGTTCTTTGGCTGGTTCTTTATTATACCGGTAATAGTGGAATGCAAACCAGTTTGTTAGAAAGCAACAGCAAATATGCTATCGCTGCCTGGTTTCAGGAAATGGCTCGAGCAATAAAGTCGTTAAAGTTTTCGAGTGGCACAAAATATCATTTACAAAAAACAGATGAGGAGGTGAGCCGTTATTTAGATTTCAGAACAGCACATTTCAAAATTCTTTTACAGCAATTCTATGTATTGGTTGGCTTTAAAACCATTATAACTGCTGCCATGATGATTGTAGGCTCCATTCTTTTGCTAAACCAGCAATTGAATATAGGGCAGTTCATTGCAGCGGAGATTGTTATCATTCTTGTTATCAATTCTGTAGAAAAATTAATTGGCAATCTTGATAATGTGTATGATGTTCTGACAGCTATTGATAAGCTTGGCAAGTTTACAGATAAGCCCCTTGAAGAAAATGGAACGCTTCAACTTATTCCGGCCGATAATGGTGTTTCAGTGAAAATGGAAAACGTTTCGTTTGAGTATACGCCCGGTAAAAAAGTGCTTAATAAAATATCTTTAAAAATAAATGCAGGCGAAAAAGTTGCAGTGTCCGGTATGGATGGAAAAGGTAAATCAACACTTTTAAAACTGTTTACGGGTTCCTATAAAGATTTTGAAGGAGCAATTTTAATTAACAATGTACCTATCGGAAATTATGATCTGGCATCGCTGCGTTCTCAAACCGGTATTATGCTCAGTCAGCAGGACATTTTTCAGGGCACATTGATTGATAATATTACAATGGGCAACTCCGGAGTTTCTTTACAAAGGGTAAACGAGCTGGCAGAAAAAACCGGATTGCTCTCTTATATCGCAACACTTAGTCTTGGGTATGATACAGAACTGGATGCAGCAGGTATTCGCTTGCCAAGAAACGTTGTACATAAAATTTTATTAGTCCGTGCATTGGTACATAACCCTTCCTTGCTTTTGCTGGAGGAACCCTGGCAAGGTCTTGAGGAAAATAAGAAAAATCAGGTACAGGAAACCTTGTTGCGTGAAAGTAAAAACACAACAATGCTGGTGGTAACAAATGATAAACTGTTTTTAGAAAAATGTAGTAAAGTTATTTATATGAATGAAAATGGAATTACTATAAAAGAAAATTAAAATAATTATAATGACACGGAATTCAAACTATGTATCTTATAGCAAAATATACCTGCATGGCGAAGGCAGTCGCATCCGCTATTGGTTTTATGGCTTTATTATTTTGCTGTTCATCTTTCTTTTTTTACCATGGACACAAAACATAAGGGCTAAAGGTACAGTAACCACTTTAAGGCAGGAGCAAAGGCCGCAGCAGATGAATACCATCATACCGGGAAAGATTATGAAGTGGCATGTGAAAGAAGGTGATTTTGTAAAAGCTGGTGATACAATTGTACAACTTACCGAGATAAAAGATGATTATCTCGACCCTTCACTGGTAAGCAGAACTAAAGAACAATTAACGGCAAAAGAACTTTCTGTTGATTACTATCAAAGCAAAGTAGAGGCAACAAAATTGCAGATTAACGCATTGAATGCAGGCAAGAATTTAAAACAGAATCAATTGAAAAATAAAATGCTGCAACTACAGTTGAAAGTACAAAGCGACAGCATGGACTTAATTGCAGCAATCAATGATTTTAAAATTGCTGATGTGCAGTACAAACGTCAAAAAACAATGTTTGATAGTGGACTGGTTTCTCTTACGCAATTAGAACAACGCAACCAAGTGTATCAATCTGCAATGGCAAAAAAGGTTTCAGCAGAAAATAAACTCGCTGCCACGCGACAAGATTTAATCATCAACCAAATTGAAATGAACAGTGTGGAACAGGAATATGCAGAAAAAATTTCAAAAACACAGGGTGAGCAATTTCAATCATTATCACAAATAGCAACAGGGAGAGGGGATATTGCAAAATTGCAAAATCAATATACCAATTATAGTATAAGAAACGGCTTGTATTATATCACAGCCCCGCAGAGTGGCCAGGTAATAAAGGCAAAAAAGGCCGGTATTGGTGAGATAGTGAAAGAAGGCGAAATGCTGATTGAGATTGTGCCCGATAAAATTCAGTATGCTACTGAGTTGTTTGTAAGGCCGGTTGATTTACCATTAGTAGCCAAAGGGCAAAAGGTTCGTTTTCTTTTCGATGGGTTCCCTGCAATTGTTTTTAGTGGATGGCCGAATGCAAGCTATGGCACTTTTGGTGGTATTATTGTAGCGGTTGAAAATTCAGTAAGTGTGAATGGAAAATTTCGTGTGCTGGTGGCTGAAGACCCGAATGATAAACCATGGCCTCAGCAGTTGAAAGTAGGAACCGGAGCAAACGGAATTGCATTATTGAAAAATGTACCGGTGTGGTATGAGTTGTGGCGAAACGTGAATGGCTTTCCGCCGGATTATTATAAATCATCTACTGAACAAAAAAAATCAAAAGAACAGTGAAACTTAAAATAACAATTCTATTTCTTTTTGCAGTAAAACTTCTTTCTGCACAATCTGTCATGCTTCTTAGCAAGGATAGTTTAAAAACATTATCTGAAAAACAGGTGATGGAAATTGTAAAGCAGTTTCATCCGGTAGCAAAACAGGCAGATATTAATATTGAAAAAGCTAAAGCAGATATCACAACAGCAAGGGGAATGTTTGACCCCCTGCTTTCCACCAAAATAAGTAACAAAACTTTTGATGGTACAGAATATTATAATCATTTTCAACCAGAGTTAGTAATACCAACTTGGTATGGAATTGAAATTAATGCAGGGTTGGAAAACGTGAGTGGTAGCAGAACCGATCCGCAGGAAACATTGGGTAGAACAAGTTTTGCCGGCATCACGGTACCGCTTGCCAAGAATCTATTAATGGATAAAAGAAGAGCTGCATTACAGCAGGCAAAAATTTTTAAACAATTAAGTGAAGTAGAGAGAAAAACAATACTGAATGATTTGCTGCTCGATGCAATGAAAACCTACTGGCAATGGGTAAAGGAATATCGGGTGATGAAAGTTATGAGTGATGCGGTAAAAGTAAATGAAAAAAGATTTGAATTAGTAAAAGTAGCTTTTAGTCAGGGTGATCGTCCGGCAATTGATACGCTGGAAGCATTGGCACAATTGCAAAATTTTAAATTGATGCTGAATGAATCGCTACTGAATTTTCAGAATACCGGTCTTGAGCTTTCTGTTTTTTTGTGGAATAAAAATGCAGAACCCATCACACTACCTGTATCTGTTGTTCCTGATGATGCTTGGAAAAAAATCAGCATTACTGAATTATCATTGCCATTACTTGACGATTTGGTGAATACAGCTAAAACCAATCATCCTGATTTATTGCAATATAATTTTAAGTTGGATGTATTAGATGTAGAAAAGAAATTAAAATTACAAAACTTGTTACCCAGTGTAAATTTTCGGTATAACCAATTAGGAAAAGGATATGACATTATTAAAAACACAGCCGCTCCTTTGTTTGAAAATAATTACCAATACGGTATTAGTTTCGGGATTCCGCTGCGATTATCAGAAGGGCGTGGTGAATATAAGAAAGCAAAACTAAAAATACAGGAAACCACATTGCAACGCAGCCAAAAAACAGTAAGCATAGAAAATAAAGTAAGAACCTATTACAACGAATTACTTACGCTTCGCAGTCAGGTGGCTTTACAACAGCAGCAGTATAATAATTATTTGGTTTTGCAGCGTGGAGAGGAAACAAAATTCTTTAATGGAGAAAGTTCCTTGTTTCTTGTAAACAATCGGGAGAATAAAGCATTAGAGGCTTTGCAAAAATTAGCCGAGCTGGAAACGAAATACTTTAAAACGCTTAACAGTCTTTACTGGGCTGGTGGGTTATTATTCAATTGAAAGAATTAGTAATGCATTGATAGATCATCTTTTCATATTACACTGTTGCGTTTGAATTGATTCTTCTTGGTGTTGATACTGTTATGTTTATCTTATTGGTAGAAAAGTTTTCGCCTTAACAGCAACGGAAAGCAGGGCTTTTGGTAATTTTATTGGCAGCAATACATTGAATGGTAATACAACAAGACAATTCAGCATTAAACCAACCACATCAATTGATTAATGCTTTTCTATCAACTGTATGTGGAGAGAGAAAGGCGGTAGCTAACAAGTAGTTTTGTGCAAACATCATTGAGTTTTAGTTCTTAATTTCAACTTTATATTTTCAAACAGCAGCGTTTGTGGGCAAACGGAATGTATTCTCCTACTTTGCCAATCTACAATTTTTGGCAGAAGGGGTGAGCTACACTAAACGAAGTTGTTATTTTAATAATAATTTCAAATACAATGATTTTACGAAAAGCAATTGATGCAGAATTACCCGTTATCTGGAACATTTTACAGCAGGCTATTCAGCAAAGAAAAGAAGATGGTAGTGAGCAGTGGCAAAATGGTTATCCCAATGAACAGACAGTTCACGATGACATAAACAATGGCTATGCGTATGTTGTTGTAGATAATGATTTAATAGTAGCTTATGCAGCAATTATTTTTGGTATAGAGCCTGCTTACAACCACATTAAAGGAAAATGGATAACCGATGGCAACTATGTTGTAGTGCATCGTGTAGCAACTTCGAGCATAGTTAAAGGGAAAGGTATTGCAACACAGTTATTCAAATTGATTGAAGATTTATGCATTGAACAAAAAATATATAGTATTAAAGTGGATACCAATTTTGATAATGTGCCTATGATAAGGATTTTAGGCAAATTAAATTATGTGTATTGTGGAGAAATTATTTTTAGTGGTGCATCTCGAAGAGCGTATGAAAAAGTTTTGCATCAAACAGCAACTGCCACATAAAAAATCCTTGAACATTGTTTGTTACCTTAACAAAATCATCAGTAATAAAATTCTAACATCGAATAAGAATATCAATGAAAAAGTTATCTCTTAATTTTATTTTGCTTGTTTGGTTAAGTTGCAATCTTTCGGCTCAATCCTTATTCAAACATGGGCGGCTACAGACTACTAAAGATGGGCATTATCTGCAATTTCAAGATGGCACTCCTTTTTTCTGGCTGGGCGATACGGGTTGGGAATTATTTCATCGGCTTAATCTAAATGAAATAAAACAATACTTAGATAATAGATCTGCAAAAGGTTTTACGGTTATTCAAGCTGTAGCTTTAGCAGAATTTGATGGACTGCGAATACCGAATCAATATGGCGAATTGCCTTTAAAAAATCTTGATCCAAAGCAGCCCAATGAAAAATATTTTAAAGTTGTTGATAGCACTGTTCACATGGCAAAACAGCGAAATTTATTCATAGGGCTTTTACCAACATGGGGAGATATGGTTACAAAGAACTGGGGTGCAGGCCCCGTAATATTTGATAGCATTACTGCTTATATTTATGGTAAATGGATTGGGCATAGATATAAAAATGAACCTAATATTATTTGGATATTAGGAGGAGACAGGCCAGCTGTTAAAGATAGTAACGATTGGAGACCGGTTTGGAGAGCTATGGCAAAAGGTATTATTGAAGCAACCAACCATCAATGTATTATTACATATCATCCATGGGGAGGCAGCAATTCTACATCGCAATGGATACACCATGAAACATGGTTAGATATTAATATGTTTCAATCGGGGCACGGTGGTGGACATGATGTAGCTTGTTGGGAACTTGCTAAAAGAGATTTTAATTATTCCCCAACCAAACCAACACTTGATGCAGAACCTAATTATGAAGATCATCCTGTAAATCCATGGCCAAAATGGAACACCGATAATGGATATTTCCGAGACTATGATGTTCGCAAGCAATGTTATCGGTCTGTTTTTGCAGGTGCTTGTGGTGTTACTTATGGGCATCATGCAGTTTGGCAATTTATGAGTGCAAGAGAAGAAGCTATTAATTATCCTGATAGGGGTTGGATAAATGCAATGGACCGGCCAGGTGCTACTCAAGTTGGATACCTTAGAAAATTGATAGAATCAAGACCCATGTTAAACCGCATACCGGATAACACAATTATTATAAAAGGGCAAGGAGACAAAGCCGAACATATTGAAGCTTTTCGTTCAGCAGATAATAGTTATGCAATGATTTATTTACCTGTTGGAAAAGCTATCACCATAGCAACATCCCAATTTCCTAAACAAATTGTTGCATGGTGGTTTAATCCTAAAAATGCCGATATTCAAAAAATTGGCAGCATAGAAAATAAGGGTTCAATAGAATTGGTAAGTCCAACAGTTGGATTTGGAAATGATTGGGTATTAGTAATAGATGATGCAACAAAAAATTATCCTCCACCAGCAATAAAATAAATTTGAAGAAAGGCAAATACAGAACATTGGTTTTGTAGAAGAATGGCTGGATCTCATTCTGTTGCACTATTATTTGTTTAGAGACTTTGTATCTGGTCTATACAGCAACAATGCCTTACCTATACAATTCCTATCCGATATAATAAAAAACAATTAAGGTTATTGTCAATAATTGGTTATTTTGATAGTAATTAAAAATTTGTATATGTCGTTATTGAAATCAATGCCCATTTTTATAGTAGCCGGACTTTGTGAAATAGGCGGAGGTTATCTTATTTGGCTTTGGATAAAAGAAGGAAAACCAATTTGGTATGGGTTATTAGGTGGATTAATATTGGCATTTTACGGTATTGTAGCAACATGGCAAACAGCAAATTTTGCCCGAGTATATGCTACGTATGGTGGAGTGTTTATTGTAATGTCTATTCTGTGGTCAATGAAATTTGATAAATTTTCACCCGACAAATACGATATCATAGGTGCATTTATTGCATTAGTAGGAGTATGCATTATTTATTATGCTCCAAGACAATAAAACTAATTTAGCGATCAGGTATTGCTGAAGTGCAGGTAATAGAATTTCGTCCACCCTGGCTGACCGATTTTGAGTAAGATAAAAAAGATGATGATATGTACAAAGTTAAGTAGATAAGGTCAAGTTTGATATGCCGTCCAATAGAATTACAACAGTTGAAACACGGCTTCCGTCAGCCTGCATTTTGGCAATACTTTTGTTAGCGGAGGGCATTCTTGAGTTTTCTAATTCTTGCATTTAATGATGAAATATTTTCAGTTATTATCTCATTAATTGTCAAGTTAAATTCATGGTCTAATTCTTTATTTAGCTGCAAAAGGTTAAATAGTCCCTGAACTGCATTTACTCTTACTATTTTACTCTCTTTTTTGTCAGTTGCCACTCTGTCAAAAGCTCCTATACTTTTCTTGTCTCGGTTGTTGTCAATTTAAGCCTTGTAACAAATAATGCCAAATGCCATTTCAATTCTATGTTGTTTGCAGCATAACATAGCTCTAATATTTCTTTTTTGTGAGAGTTTAAAAGCTTGTGATTTGTTAAAGTGACTTTTTCAATAGCATCGGTTGTCCGCATTACAATTTTTCTGTCATTATGGAAAAGTTCCTTGAATAGAGCGTCAAAGTCGTTTCGGGTATTTACTTCTTTTACAACTTCGTTGGCTTTCCCGATTGAACGTAAATCGCCCCCTTTTAAAAAATCGTCAAAATTTTTCATTCTACCGGTTGTCGTAAAATTGTTTTTAATTTATCAGGCTCTGCTTTGTTTGGGTCTGAAAGATATATCTCGTGGTGAAGTCCGTTTTTTGTGAGGTTGTGGGCTTTAATAAAATCGTCCATTAATTTTATGCTTTGAGATTCCGTTCGGTAAGAGCCAACGTGCAAAATACTAACCAATTCTCCTTCATCAATTATCTCAAAACTCACTTCACTTGCTGCGGCTGTCTTCTTTTTTACAACTTCTGCAATTGCAATGTCTGTTATTTGATTTGTAACGAAGTCAGGCATTCTGATTAACAATTTCCAATACCATTCAGAACGGGGCACTTCCATTACCGGACGTTTGTCATTTACCCACCAAAGCCCTTCAAGTTTAGGAACACCAAAGTCTTGAATTGTTTCTTTGCAGATTTTCTTTATTCCATAAGCAACAGGATACAATGCAGCGGCTTTT